>JACCQX010000041.1 GCA_013813905.1 Chloroflexota bacterium | reverse complement strand
GTTCACGCACGTACTTCCGGCGTGGCCGACCACGAGGCGCTCGACGATGAACACGCGCTCGCCCTGGGTCGAGAGATCGTGGCCAGCCTGGCCTGGCGCAAGCCCGACCCGCCCTGGCACCGGCTGCCGAGTCGAGCGCCCGCAGTGGCCACCCCGGGTCACGACGCTCCTGGTGACCCAGGCGACCCAGCCACGGCGAAAGGGGACCCGACCGGTCTGTACGCGGCCATCCCCTCTGATCCGCGTCGCGGCTACGACGCCCGGGAGGTCATCGCCCGCATCGTCGACGGGTCGGAGTTCCACGAGTTCAAGGCCGGCTACGGCGAGACACTCGTGTGCGGCTTCGCCCACATCGACGGGTTCCCCGTGGGCATCCTGGCCAACAACGGCGTGCTCTTCAGCCAGTCGGCGCTCAAGGGCGCGCACTTCATCGAGCTGGCCTGCCAGCGGCGCATCCCGCTGGTCTTCCTACAGAACATCACGGGTTTCATGGTCGGCCGCGAGTACGAGGCTGGCGGCATCGCCAAGGACGGGGCCAAGCTGGTCATGGCCGTGGCCTGCGCCGCGGTGCCCAAGTTCACGGTGATCACTGGTGGCTCGTTCGGAGCGGGCAACTACGCCATGGCCGGTCGCGCCTACGGCAGCCGCGGGCTGTGGATGTGGCCCAACGCACGGATCAGTGTCATGGGCGGCCAGCAGGCGGCGCGCGTGCTGAGTACGGTCGGGGAGAGCTCACAGCCGGGTGGCGCCTGGGCCAGCGACGAGGCGCGGGCCGCCTTCGAGGCACCGATCCTGGCCAAGTACGAGCAGGAGGGCAGTCCCTATCATTCGACGGCGCGACTGTGGGACGACGGCGTCATCGACCCGGCGCAGACCCGGGACGTTTTGGCGCTGGCCATCAGCGCGGCCCTCAACGCCCCCATCGAGGAGACCCGCTTCGGCGTCTTCCGCATGTGACGGAGCTGCGTGGTCCGTTCATCCTGACCGAGGCGGGCAGCGTCCAACGGATCCGGGCAGCCCCGGGCCTCGATCCTGGCGGTCTCGGTCGAACGGCCCCGCCGCCTACCAGCACCATCGGTACCGGGCAGCCCGGAGGCTCGCTTCGGACGTCTCGGCCGAGCCCGCGCTGTCGCGTACCAGCACCATCGGTACCGGGCAGCCTTGAGGCCTCCCTCATGGCGGTCTCGCTCGAGCGGCCTGGCTGCCGTGGCTGCAAAGCGCGCCTTCGCCACCGGATCTGGACCCGATGATGCCGCCCGTACCGATGACACGGGTATCCCGGGTCATCCGGCCTCGTGTGGCCGCGTGAGTGCGCTTGGATCCACGCGGCGGGCGAGCGGTACGGGCTCCGTACCGATGATGGCAGTACGGCCCGCGTCCTGGGCCCGCCCGCGTCCTCGGCCCTGCGGCAGTACGGCCCGCCTCCTCGGCCCGCCCCCAGCCGCCCCGCCCTCGCCGGCGCCCGCGGGGTCGCGCGCGGTATCGGATGCCGTCTTGGCCCGCTAGCATCCACGGATGCGCATCCTTATGATCGAGGACGAAGCGCGCATCGCCTCGTTCGTCAAGAGCGGCCTTGAGTCGGAGGGCTTCCTCGTCGAGCATGCCGCCGACGGCGCGACGGGGCTTGAGCTGGCCGTCGAGACGGAGCCGGACCTGATCATCCTGGACCTGATCCTGCCCCGGCTGGGCGGCGAGGAGGTGCTCCGCCGGCTGCGCGGCGCGGGCAAGACCATGCCGGTGCTGGTCCTCACGGCCAAGGATGCCATCCCCGACCGGGTGGCCAACCTGAACGCCGGTGCCGACGATTACCTGGTCAAGCCGTTCAGCTTCTCCGAGCTGGTGGCGCGCATCCGCGCGCGGCTGCGGGTCACCGACCAGCCCACCTCCAACGTGCTGGAGAGGAGCGGCGTGACGCTGGACCTGACGCGTCGGGTGGTGCGCGTCGACGGCCGGCAGGCGGAGCTGACGGCGCGGGAGCTGGCCCTGCTCGAGACGCTGATGCGCCACGCCGGCCATGTCCTCTCGCAGAGCCAATTGCTGGACCAGGTCTGGGGCTACGACCATGATCCTGGCTCCAACGTGGTGGAGGTATACGTCGGCTATCTGCGCCGCAAGCTGCGGCCCGACCTGATCGAGACGGTGCGCGGAGCCGGCTACCGCTTCATCGACGGGGCCTGAGCGGCGGAGATGCGCTCGCTCCGCCTGCGGCTGCCGCTCCTGGCCATGGTGGTGCTGGCTGCTAGCCTGGCGGTCTCAGCGGTGGTCTCCTTCCAGCTCCTCCAGTTCGTGCGCCTGGCTGATCTGGACGATGCCCTGGACCGCGAGGAGCAGCGCTTCCGGCAGAGCGTTTCCAGCATCGCTCGTCAACGGGCCGATGCGGCGGGCGGCGGCCAGGTCACGGTCGATCTCGTACGGGAGGCGGTGCAGGAGTACATCGCGCTCAACCCCAGCAACGAGCGTTACCTCATCGAGGTGCGCATCGATCCCATAACGTACGCGGCGGAAGGCGGCCCCGACGTCCTCGAGGAGCTGCGCGCCCTCGAGGCGCTCCCGCAAGCGAGCGACGGGCGCCAGAGCCTTGACACGCCGCTGGGCCAGGTCCGCGCCCTGAGCGCGCCCGTCAGGCTCTTTGGCGAGGAGATCGGGCGGTTCCAGGTCATCGGTCCCCTCCAACCCATCCTGGACGAGAACCTCGCTTCCCTGGCGCCGCTGGCACTGGCCTCCGCGCTGAGCCTGCTGGTGGGCGGCGCGCTGGTGGCTTTCGCGCTCTACCGCGGCCTGACGCCGCTCCAGGAGCTGGCCCGGACCGCCCGCACGCTGGATCCACGCGATCTGTCCACGAGGATGAGGGAACCGGAGCGGCTCGACGAGGTGGGCGTGCTCGCCCGGGAGTTCAACAGCATGCTGGAACGGCTGGAGCGCGAGGCGGAGGGCCGACGCGGGTTCCTGGCCGCCGCCTCACACGAGCTGCGGACGCCGATCACCATCGCGCGGGGTCACATCGAGGTGCTGGAGCGCCAGGCCCGGTCCGATCCGGGAGCGACCGTCGAGACCGCTCGGGTCGTTCGCGAGGAGCTTCAGCGCATCGGCCGCCTGGTCGACGACCTGCTGGCGGTGGCCC
>JACCQX010000014.1 GCA_013813905.1 Chloroflexota bacterium | reverse complement strand
TCTTGGGGCCCAGCAGGAGGGCCGCCGCGAAGAGCGCCGTCTGGACGAGCACGATGGTGGCGCCGGAAGCGACATCGAACCAGAACGACAGGTACAGGCCGGCCACGGCGGAGCCCGAGCCGACCAGCACCGCCACCAGCATCATCCGGGAGAATCGCGAGGTGACCAGCTGGGCCGTCGCGGCCGGCGTCACGAGCATGGCCACCACCAGCACGATGCCCACTGCCTGGAGGCTGACCACGATGGTCACGGCGACAAGCGCGATGAACACATACTCCAGGCGTGCCACGGGGATGCCGGAGGCAGCGGCTGCGAGGGGATCGAACGTGGCGTAGAGCAGCTCCTTCCAGAGGAGCGCCACGACCACCAGCACGATGCCACCGAGCAGGCTGAGCGCCAGCAGATCCTCCGGGCTGATGCCCAGGATGTAACCGAAGAGAAGGTGGAACAGGTCGCCGACGTAGCCCTCGATGGTGCTGTACAGGAAGATGCCCAGCGCGAAGGTGCCCGCAAAGAGCACGCCGATGGTCGTGTCCAGGCGCAGGCCGCCGCGCCGGCTGACCCAGGTGATGGCCAGCGACGTACCCACCGCGGCCACCCCGGCGCCGATGTAGAACGAACCACCCAAGATGAAGGCGGCCACGATCCCCGGGAACGCAGCGTGGCTGATGGCGTCCCCGATGAAGGCCAGTCCCTTGAGCACCACGTAGCTGCCCACCACGGCGCACACCACGCCGACCAGCACGGAGGCGATCATCGCGCGCACGAAGAAGGCGAAGCCGAGCGGCTCCAACAGAGCGTCCATCAGCGCCGGCGGGGCGCCTCCTCGTGGTAATGCACCTGGCCGGGGCTCTCCTCGTGATGGTGGGCGTCGTCCAGCACCACGGTCTGGCCACCGAGCGTCAGCAGATGGCCACCATAAGTCTGGGCCAGCAGCGTGGGATCCAGGATCAGCGAAGCCGGGCCGTGCGCCACGACCCGTCGGTTGATGGCCAGCACGGTCTGGAAACGCGCTGCGGCGCAGGCCAGGTCATGGGTCGTGGCGACGACCGTCCGGCCGCCGGTGGCCACCGTTTCGAGCAGGTCCATGAGCTCTTCCTGGGTCGTCGCGTCGATGGCCGTCACCGGTTCGTCCATCAGGAAGAGATCCGGTTCCGCGGCTAGGGCGCGGGCCAGGAACACGCGTCTCCGCTGGCCGCCGGAGAGCCGCCCGATCTGGGTGCCACGGTGCTCGACCATGTCGACCTGCCCCAGTGCGTCGTGCGCCGCCCGCAGGTCGGCTGGTCCGGGACGCCGGAACCGGCCCAGCGCCGGATAACGTCCCATCATCACCACGTCGCCCACGGTGACCGGGAAGTCCCAATCGACCGCTTCGGCCTGTGGCACGTAAGCCACCCTCTTGGCCAGACGGCCGGGCTGCGCCCCCAGCGTCTGGACCTCGCCCTGCCAGGGCTCGAGGAGCCCCGCCATGACCTTCAGCAGGGTGCTCTTGCCGGCTCCGTTGGGGCCCACCACGGCCAGCAGCGATCCGGTGGGGACCTCCAGGTCGACATCCTCGAGCGCCACCCGTTCTCCGTACCCGGCCGTGATGCCAGAGAGCCTGATCGCCGGGGCGGCGAAGTGGGCGGCGTCGGTCATCCCGGGAGCGGCGTTGGGTGTGGCGCTGGTCACTGAAGCGCTTCGACGATCCTCTCGACGTCCCACTCGATGAGGCTCACGTAGCTGTCCACCGGAGGCTCGCCGAGGGAGTCGTTGTAGAGGTCAGTGACCACGGCCAGGCCGGTCTCCTCGGCGATCGTCTGGGTCAGGCTGCTGGGGAACTGGGACTCGGCGAAGATGGCTGAGACGCCCTCGTCGCGGATGCCCTCGATGAGGTCCGCGATCTGACCCGCGCTCGGGTCCTGACCGGGCGCGTCGATGATGGTGCCCACGATCTCCAGATCGTAGGCCGCGGCGAAGTAGGGGAATGCCTCGTGGAATGAGACCACGCGACGGTTCTCGTCCGGCACGGTCGCCATCTGCTCCCTGACCCACGTCTCCAGCTCGGCCAGCCGCTGCTGGTAGGCGGCGCCGCTGGCATCGTAGCCCGCCGCGTCGTCGGGGTCGATCTGCTTGAGGGTCTCGATCAGCTTCCCGACGTACTTTTGAGCGTAGGTCACGTTCAACCAGAGGTGCGGGTTGGCCGTCTCACCCTCGTGCTCATCTTCGTCTTCACCCTCGTGCTCATCTTCGTCCTCCTCCTGCGCGTGGTCCGCCGGCTCCAGGTACTCGACGCCGTCCAGATCCTCGGCGAGTTCCACGATGGGCACGTCGGAGGCACCTGCGTTCTGCGCCAGGTCGCGTAGCCACTCGTCCAGGCCGAGCCCGTTCAGGACCACCAGCTCCGCTTCGGCGATGGTCACGGCATCGGAGGGCGAGGGATCGAACGTGTGCACCTCGCCACCGAGAGGCACGAGCGGCGTGACGTAGACCAGGTCGCCACCGACCTGGGCCACGAGATCAGCGAGGACCGTCGTGGTCGCGACGACGCGCAACGGCTCACCGCCGGAGGAAGGTCGGGTCGTGCCGCTGGCGCAGGCGGCAGCCGACAGCGACAGCGTAAGTAGGGCCACCGCCATACGTGCTGAGCGGCGGGGGAGGATGAGATGCAGTCTCACTGACGGTCGAGACAGGTCCATGCGATTTCCTCCGAAGGGGATCCGTGGGTCGTGGTCGGTCAGGTCGCCGGCGTGCGCTGGCACGCGGGGCAGACCCCGTACAGCTCGAGCCGGTGGGATTCGATGACGTAACCAGTGTGTCGAGCCACCTCATCCACCATGTCCTTGAGGCCGTGATCGTCCGCCTCGTTGGTGCGTCCGCAGCGCGAGCAGACGACGTGGTGGTGATGCGCCGGCTCGCAGGGCACGTAGGCGTGCTCGCCAGTCGGTAGGTCCAGCCGCTCGAGGACCCGCAGGTCAGTGAAGAGTTCCAGCGCGCGAAAGATGGTGGCGCGCCCGATGCCCAGGCGACGGTCGCGCGCCTCGTCGATCAGATCCGCCGCGGTGAAGTGCCCTTCGCGTCGTGAGATCAGGTCCGCGACGGCGCGACGAGGCTCCGTGAGCCGGTAGCCGGCGAGATCGAGGGCCGCCACGAGCGGCTGCGGTTCGGTCACGCTCAGGATGATACTACGTCTCGATAAGAATCGAGACTCAGTCGCGTCAGCCCCAGCGGTCGCGCAGGCGCGGCAGGATCTGCTCTCCGTAGAGCTTCAGGAAACGCATCTGGTCGGGTCCCGGCGCGTGGAATACGAGATGGGTGAAGCCCAGCTCCACGTAGGGCCGGATGCGCTCGAGATGCTCGTTCGGGTCGTCCGAGACGATCCAGCGGCTGGCCGCCTGTTCCAGCGGCAGCTCGTCCGCCAGGCGCTCCATCTCGCGTGGATCCTCCACGCCCATCTTCTTCTCGCCGGGGAGGGCCAGGGCGGCCCAGATGCGGGTGTCCTCCCTGGCGCGCTG
>JACCQX010000025.1 GCA_013813905.1 Chloroflexota bacterium | reverse complement strand
ACATCATCACCAGGCCGCCATCGACGGCCAGCACCTGTCCCGTGATGTAGGCCGCTTCGTCGGAGGCCAGGAAGCAGACGGCGGCCGAGACGTCCTCGGGCGTGCCGAATCGACCTAGCGGCGTCCGCTCGGTGATCTGTGTCTGAAGCTCCTGAGGAAGGTCCTGCGTGAGCTCGGTGAGCACGAAACCGGGCGCCACGGCATTGACCGTGATACCGCGGCTGGCCAGCTCCCGGGCGCTTGCCTTGGTCAGGCCGATCAGACCAGCCTTGGCCGCCGAGTAGTTGGCCTGGCCGGTCTGGCCGGCCTGTCCCGAAACGCTGCTGATGTTGATGATCCGGCCGCCGCGTGCCTTGAGCATGGGCCGTGTCACGGCCTTCAGCGTGTAGAAGGCACCGAAGAGATTGGTCTCCAGGACATCACGCCAGGCCTCCGCGCTCATGCGCATGATCAGGTCATCGCGGGTGATGCCGGCGTTGTTGACCAGGATGTCGATCTTGCCGAACTCACCAGTGGCGGCCTTGATGAGCGACTCGGCGGCGGCCGGATCGGTCACGTCCGCCTGCACCGGCAGCCCCCGCCGGCCCAGCGCGACGATGGCCGCGGCAGCCTCGTCCGCAGCCGCCTGGTTGCCGCGGAAGCTGAAACAGACGTCGGCACCCTGCTCCGCGAGCCGCACGGCGATGGCTCGTCCGATGCCGCGCGAACCGCCTGTCACGACCGCGCTCTTGCCCGACAGGTCGATCACGCAGGCACCTCCCTGGGGGCATGCTCGGGCTCGCCGGGCACGACATCGTCCAGCGGGACCTGCGGTCCCTGGCGGTCTTCCAGCACGGCCGTCAGGCGCGCCGGCATGGGGTCCACGGAGTCCCAGTCGACCGGCGCGCGGACCGAGGCGACCGGCTGGACGCTCTCCGCGCGGCGGCCATGTGCCGGGTCGGCGGTCCACTCCACGGCTGCGGCCCCGCTGGTGAAGCCCGCCCCGAAGGCCACGAAGACGATCTTGTCGCCCACCTTCACGCGCCCGAAGTCGACCGCTTCGGCCAGCGCGATGCCGACCGACGCGGCCGAGGTGTTGCCGTAGCGGTCGACGTTGACGAACATCTTGTCCATGGGCAGATCCAGACCCTTGGCCACCGATTCGATGATGCGGATGTTGGCCTGGTGGGGGATGAACAGATCGACCTCGGAGGGATCCCAGCCCGCCCGGCTGATGGCCGCGAGGGCAGAGGTGGCCAGGGTCTTGGTGGCGTAGCGGTAGGTCTCCTTCCCCTCCATCCGAACGAAGTGCTCACCGCGCCGTACGGTCTCGGCGGAGGGCGGGCTCTTGGAGCCGCCCGAGGGCAGCCAGATCATGTACGCGCCGTCCGGGTCGGTGGTCATCTCCATGCCGGCCAGGCCGCCGCCCTCCTCGTCCGACGCCGAGACGACCACGGCGCCGGCCCCATCGCCGAAGAGGATGCAGGTGTTGCGGTCGCTGAAATCCAGGAATCGGGTGAGCAGTTCCGCGCCGATGACCAGCACATGGCGGTACATCCCGCTGCGGATGTAGGCGTCGGCGGTGGCATAGGCGAAGACGAAGCCGGAGCAGGCGGCCATCACGTCGAAGGCCGCCGCCCGCGTATTGCCGATGGCCTCCTTGACCAGCGCCGCCGTGGAGGGCATCCAGTAGTCGGGCGTGAGCGTGCCCACCAGGATCAGGTCGATCTCCTGGGGATCCAGGCCGGCCACTGCGATGGCCCGCTTCCCGGCGATGGCCGCCAGCGTGGCCGTGGTCTCGTGGTGTGCCGCGACACGCCGCTCGCGGATGCCCGTGCGCGAACGGATCCACTCGTCGGAGGTGTCGACCAGCTTCTCCAGATCGGCGTTGGTCAGGACCCGCTCCGGGGCGTAGTGACCCCAACCCGTGATGCGCACGCTGCGCGGCACCATCCTTCGTGCCTCCGCGCCGCTCATGACGGTTCCACCTCGATGAGGGTCTGCTTCTGCTTCACCAGGGCGCCGCTTTCTGCGGCCAGCCGCCGGACCGTGCCGCTGATGTCGCTCTTGATCTCATTGAACAGCTTCATGGCCTCGATGAGACCGATGACCTGCCCCACGCTGACGTGGGCGCCCTCCTTGAGGTAGGGCGCGGCGCCCGGCGAGGGCGAGGTGTAGAAGATGCCCGTGAGTGGCGCCACGACCGCGTGGAAGCGGCTTCCCGGTTCCTCCAGGCCCTCCCCCGATCCGGCCGCGCTGCCGCGGATAGGTGGTGTCTGCGCGGCGGCCAGCGCAGGCTGGACTGGATGGGACGCGGTGCTGAGCGCAGCGGGCTTGGCCAGGCGCAGCATGGTCGGCCCCGCCTCCACCTCCAGTTCGATGAGGTCGGAGCGCTCGAGAAGCGCCTCGAAGCGGTCGATGAGGGCCAGCAGCTCCCCTGCCTGGCCCCGCTCGGACGGCTCAGGCATGCGACGGCTCAGGCATGGAGCGCTCAGCCATCCCAGCGCCGCACCACGAGACAGGTGTTCTGCCCGCCGAATCCGAAGGCGTTGATGATGGCCACCCGGGCCTCGCGGCGTCGGGCGGAGAGCGGCGTGCAGTCCAGGTCACCCACCTGCGGGTCGGGATCGGTCAGGTTGAGGGTGGGCGGCACACAGCTCTCGAGCAGCGTCTTGACGGTGACCACTGCGGCGATGGCTCCGGCGGCACCCAGCGAGTGGCCGATGGAACTCTTGGTCGCCGTGATGCTGGCCTTCGGAGCGTGATCGCCCAGCAGCGAGCGGATGGCCTGGAGCTCGGCCACGTCACCCTCGGCGGTGCTGGTGGCATGGGCGTTCACCACATCCACCTCGGAGGGGTCGATGCGCGCCTTCTCCAGCGCCCGGCGGCTGGCCCGCAGGGCACCGGAGCCGCCCGGCGCCGGCAGCGTGATGTGGCTGGCGTCGGCCGTGGCTCCGTAGCCGCACAGCTCAGCCAGGATCGTCGCGCCGCGGCGCTCGGCCTGGCTTAGCTCCTCCAGGATCACCACCGCGGCGCCTTCCGCACACACGAAGCCATCACGGCCCCGATCGAACGGCCGGCTGGCGCCCGCCGGATCGTCGTTGCGCGTGGAGAGCGCGCGCATGGCCGCGAAGCCGCCCACGGTCGCCTCATGGATCGGTGCCTCCGAGCCGCCGGTGATCATCATGTCCGCGTCGCCGCGGCGGATGATCTCGAAGGCCTCTCCGATGGCGTGCCCGGACGATGCGCAGGCGCTCACCGCGGCAAAGTTCGGGCCCTGCGCCCCGGTTCCGATGGCGACCTGGCCGGAGGCCATGTTGGCGATGACCATGGGGATGAAGAAGGGGCTCAGCCGCTCTGGTCCGCGGGTCGCCCACAGCTCGACCTGATCCATGAAGCTGCGCGTGCCGCCCAGCCCCGAGCCGATGAGCACACCGGTCGACTCGCGCATCTCCGGCGCCAACTGCTCGGGCAGCCGCGCCTGGGTCATCGCCTCGCGTGTGGCCACCAGCGTGA
>JACCQX010000164.1 GCA_013813905.1 Chloroflexota bacterium | reverse complement strand
GACCTTGTCTCCATGTGGCAGAAGAACCGGGCCGTCGTGGCGGGCACCCTGGAGCGCCCCGATCAGATCATGAGCCCCGCTCGGGTGAGGCAGCTGGAGTTCAGCGCCACGCACACCTTCCCGGAATGGATCGCTCATCGCTGGGGGCGCCATGGTCTGGCCAGCCGATTCAGGTCGCATCCGGTCGCTTCCTTCGCGCATACCGAAGGGGTCGACCGCGTCCTGCGCTTCGAGAACCTTCAGGATGACTTTCGGACGCTGCTCAAGGACATCGGCTACCCCGGCTCGATCGAGCTGCCGCGGGTGAACGTGACGGAAGG
This sequence comes from Chloroflexota bacterium, assembly GCA_013813905.1. Classification (GTDB taxonomy): domain Bacteria; phylum Chloroflexota; class Limnocylindria; order Limnocylindrales; family CSP1-4; genus Palsa-1032. The sequence goes on along the minus strand of JACCQX010000164.1, from coordinate 17,005 downwards.
TCGCCGCCACTACCGCGAGTACTACACGGAGTCAGCCCGGCGCACGGTCGAACGGGCCTGGCGCGCAGAGCTGGATCGCTATGGCTATTCCTTCTGACCCCGGGGAGCGGCCAGGAGGCGGCCGCGGAGCTGGCCTGGGCCTGCCCCACGTATCACCGACCATCCCGGGATGACGGCACGCCATCCCGAGCTCCTGCGTTACCGCGCTGAGTTCCCGCTCCTGAGCGCGACCAGATACCTCAACACCTGCTCGCTGGGAGCTCTCCCGGCGCGCGGCCGTGCCAAGCTCGACGAGTTCCTGGGCCAATGGGACCGGCTGGGTGCCAGCGCCTGGTATGGACATTGGATGGACGAGCTGGCGGCGCTGCGCGAGGACTTTGGCTGGGTCATCGGGCGTCCCGGCTCGGAGATCGCCCTGGCGCCCAATGTGTCGGTGGCGCTGGCCTCGGTGGCGTCGGCGCTCGATCCGATCCACAGGGGTGACAAGGGACCACCGCGCACCCGTGTCATCACCACGGCGCTCGACTTCCCGACGCTTGGCCACCAGTGGCTGGCCCGGGCGCCGCTGGGCATCGAGGTCGTCATCCTGCCCTCTCCCGACGGGCTGACCGTGCCGCTCGAGGAGTTCGAGGCAGCCATCGACGAGCGCACTGCCCTGGTCGCCACGGGCCACGTGTACTTCACCACGGGCGCGGTGCAGGACGTGGCTGGGCTGGCCGCGCTGTGCCGGGAGCGCGGCGCGCTGCTGCTCCTCGACGCGTATCAGGCCACCGGCCTCATCCCCACCGACGTGGCCAGGCTGGGCGTCGACATCTACGTCTCGGGCACGCTGAAGTGGCTCTTCGGGGGGCCCGGCAACGCATTCCTATGGCTACGGACCGGACTCCGCGAGGCACTCGACCCGACCACCACCGGCTGGTTCTCCAGCGCACGGCAGTTCGACTTCGACGTGGGCGACCTGGACTTCGCCCCCGACGGGCGAAAATTCGAGATGGGCACGCCCGCCGTGCCCTCGGCTTTCCTCGCCCGAGGCGGCCTGTCGCTGGTGCGGGAGATCGGCGTGGAAGCCATCCATGAGCGGACCATCGACCTGGGCGCGCAGCTGATCAAGCTGTCCGATGGTGCCGGGCTGCCGGTGCGTGCTGTTCGCGACGACACCCGACGCGCCGGCATCGTGGCCATCGAGGCCGCCGAGCCGGCGCCGATCGTGGCGGCCCTCGCCAGGGAGGGCTTCGTGGTGGACGCGCGGCCCGGTATCGTCCGCTTCTCCCCGGCTTTCTACAACACGGAGCAGGAAGTGGCCGACGCCGTGGCGGTCGTGGCGCGCCTGTTGGAGCCGGCCGGCCGCTAGTCAGCGACCTCCGGCGGTAAGCTGCGCGGCCGTTAAGTGCCGCTCTGCCAGGAGGCCACGTAGGCCACCTGTTCGGGGGTCATAGTGTCGATGTCCACGCCCAGTGCCACCAGCTTGAGGCGGGCGACCTCGCGGTCGATGTCCTCGGGCACGACGTAGACCTGGTTGGCTAGCGTGTCGTGGTTCCTGGCCACGTGCTCCGCGGACAGGGCCTGGTTGGCGAAGGACATGTCCATCACGGCTGCCGGGTGGCCCTCGGCCGTGGCCAGGTTCACCAGCCGCCCCTCCGCCACGACGTGCAGCCGGCGCCCCTCGACCACGAACTCCTCGACATCGCGGCGGACCTCGCGAACCTGGCCACCGGCCATCTCGCGTAGCGTCTTGAGGTCGATCTCGTCGTCGAAATGGCCGCTGTTGGCCATGATCGCGCCGTCGCGCATCTTCTCGAAGTGCTCACGTCGGAAGACGTTGAGGTTGCCGGTCGCGGTGATGAACACGTCACCCCACGCGGCGGCCTCCAGGCCGGTCATGACCACGAAGCCGTCCATCAGTGCCTCGATGGCGGGGATGGGCTCCACTTCCGTGATGGCCACGTGCGAACCCATGCCGCGGAAGCGCGAGGCGATGCCGCGTCCGACCCAGCCGTAACCGGCGATGACTACCTTGCGACCCGCCAACAGCACGTTGGTGGCGCGCAGGATGCCGTCCACGGTGGACTGGCCGGTGCCGTAGCGGTTGTCGAAGAGGTGCTTGGTCCTGGCCTCGTTGACGGCCACGACGGGAAAAGCCAGTGCGCCGTCCGCGGCCATGGCCTTGAGGCGGATGACGCCGGTGGTCGTCTCCTCCGTGCCGGCCAGGATCTGCTCCAGCTGCTGCGGCCGCTCCTGGTGCAGCAGCGAGACGAGGTCGCAGCCGTCGTCCATGGTCACCTGAGGCTGCGTGTCGGCCACCGAGTTGAGGTGCCGGTAGTACGTGTCGCGGTCCTCGCCGCGGCGGGCGAAGGTGCTGATGCCGTACTCCGCGACGAGGGCCGCGGCCACGTCGTCCTTGGTGGAGAGCGGGTTGGAGGCGCACAGCGATACCTCCGCGCCGCCGGCCTTCAGCGTGCGCATGAGGTTCGCGGTCTCGGTGGTGACGTGGAGGCAGGCACCGATGCGCAGGCCATCTAGCGGTCGCTCGCGTTCGAAGCGTTCGCGGATGAGCCGGAGGACGGGCATCTCCCGTTCCGCCCATTCGATGCGGCGAACCCCCTCGGCGGCCAGGCCGAGGTCGATGACGTCGTGGGGGGGAAGCGAAGCGGTCTGGCCGTTGGCGGCGTCACCGGAGGTCTGCTGCATCTGAGGGGAAAGGACCGGGGTCTGGGTCACTCAGGACTCCTTGCTATGGGGGAACCAACGCCGGAATGGCAGGGTGATGCTATCCCACAGCGCGCCGCGACGGTGCACGATGCGCTCCTCGAAGCGGACGTGCTCCTGATAGCCCAACGCTCGGTACGCAGCCAGCGCGGGCGGGTTGTCGGAACGGACGTTGAGCACCACCTGATCGCAGGTGCGCAGCAGCTCGGCGGTGACGGCGCCCGTGGTCAGCTTCGCGAAACCCTGGCTGCGATGCTCGCGGTGCGTCATCACGTTACCCACCACGCCCAGACGAGCGTCCCGGCCGATGACGTGCGTTCCCGCGGCCGCCACCAGCCGGCCCTCCACGCGGACGCCGTAGTAGACGCCGTGGCGGATGGCGTCGGCCGGTAACCAGGCCGAGAAGCCCAGGTCGTACAGCCGGTTGAGGTCGCCGATCTCTGCCGGCATCAGGCGCGTGGCGATCTGCGGGACAGGCAGGAATTTGGCTCGATCGACCCACATGCGGACCATGGGCGGCCCAGCTTCCATCCGGTAGACCCGCTCCACCGCCGGCAGGGAATGGGTCAGGGCGGCGAGATAGGCCGTTCGCGGATGGATGACATCCTCCAGGATGGCCGCCACGCCCTCATCGTCGCCCATCACGAACAGCGGCTGGGGTGAGAGACCGGAGTACTCCAGCACGACCGCCACGACCTGACCGCGGTCCATGGCGATGCCCCAGCGCGTACGTGGGAACTCGCGCTCCTCGAGGTCGCAGATGGCGTAGGCGGCGAAGAGCCGGTCCTGCTCCAGGAACCCGCGCAGCGACTCGCGGTCGCGCGTGGCGCGCACCTCCAGGGTCTGGCTGTTGGCCGCACCGGTGCGCGTGATGGCCGCCATCAGCCGGCGACCGGGGCAGTCATGGCGAGGGACAGGGACGCGTCGAAGGGAGGCCTCACCACGCCCGCCGCCGTGGCGACCGCCGCCACGTGCTCCGCCAGCACCACGTCCACGGCCGGCGTGAGCACGTGCGTTCCCGGCGGCGTGCCGGGATGGATCAGCGAACCGGCCTCCCGACCCGTGCGCAGGTCGTCGGGGATGGCGGCTCCGCTCGGCGTCGCGCCATCGAACGAGGCGGCCGGCGCGCACAGCAGCACTGGCACCTGGCGCACTGAGCGGCTCGCGGCCAGCGCCGCGATGGCACCGCCACCCGCGAAGACGGCGGCGTCCCCGTTGGCGGAGAGCCACTCCGCGCTGAGCAGCACGGCGTCCGGCGGCTGGTGCTGGAGCAGCCAACCCACGGCCGCATCAGGCAGGACCGTATGGGGCACGCCCGCGTGCCGCAGCTCCCAGGTCGTGATCCGGGCACCCTCACCGGTGGGGCGTCCTTCCGTCACCCAGGCGTGGACCGGGCGACCCTCAGCGACGAGTCGCTGGATGACGGCCATGCCCGTGCCCACCATGCCGCCGGCCATGGGACCGCTCTCGCCGTGAAGGAGCAGCTGGAGCGGCCGTCCAGCGGATCTCGGCAGCCAGGCCGCGCCGTGACCGGCCAGCGCCGCATGATCGAGCATCGCTTCACTGGCGATGGCATCCGCTTCAGCGCGCAGCGCTTGCGCGAGCACCTCCGGATCGGCGTCCGGCGGCAGCGCAGCCTGGCACGCACGAAGACGATCCAGGGCCGCTCTCAACGCATGCGCCGAGGGGCGGGCGCTGCGCAGACTCGACATGTCGGCGCCGATCTCACCGCGGACCGCGCTCGGACGGCGCTCGCGGTGGCGCTGAGCGCTGAGGGCCACGCCATAGGCCGCGACCTGCCCCAGGGTCGCTCCGCCACGGACGGCGCCCAGTCGGATGGCACGCGCGACCTCGCGGCCGTCGTGACAGGCCATGGAGTCGAACCGATCCGGCAGGCCGCGCTGGTCGAGCAGGAAGAGCGTGTCGCCGTCGAGTCGGTAGGGACTGCGGTAGGCGGCGCTGGACCGGGCCGCGATCGAACTCGCGGCGTCGGGCGCTGGCTCACTCCCGCCGGAACTCGGATCGAAGAGACCGGAGGCCACGTCTGAGGTCCCGCGCCGGACCGCCTCGGCGGCACCGGCCACCTGGCCCGCGGTCAGCAGTGCACTCCGCCCGAAGTGCCGGAAGAAGCTGCGGCGCCCCAGATCGACCTCGTCCGATCCGGGTCCGGCAGCCACCGGGTCAGTACTGGATGACGCTGTGGATCTCGTGGCCATGAAGGCGGTCCCGGCCCTTCAGGAAGAGCAGCTCGACCAGGAACGCCAGGCCGACCACCTCCGCCTTCAGCTGCGTGACGAGCTCGATGGTGCCCAGCACGGTGCCGGCGGTGGCCAGCAGGTCGTCGACGATGAGCACCTTCTGCCCGGGCGCGATGGCGTCCTTGTGGATCTCCAGCGTGTTCGTGCCGTACTCCAGGGCGTACTCGACGCTGACGGTCTCCGCGGGCAGCTTGCCCAGCTTGCGCACCGGCACGAAGCCCGCATCGAGCTGGTAAGCCATCGGTGCGCTGAAGATGAAGCCGCGTGACTCCATGCCCACGACCACGTCCACCGGCGTGTCCCGGAACGGCTCGGTCAGTAGGTCGATGGCCTCCTTGAAGGCGTCGGCGTCCTTCAGCAGGGTGGTGATGTCGTAGAAGAGGATGCCCGGCTTGGGGAAGTCGGGGATCTCTCGGATCCGTTCGCGCAGGGTCTCAACAGACACGGAACTGGCTTCCCTCTGGGGTAGGGACGGCTTGGGCAGCCGAAGGGCGCCAGTCTAGCGCACGGCCAGCGCGGCTCACCGGAGAGCGGCTGACTCGACTGGCAAGGCTGACCGAGGCCGACGGCCGCTGCAACGAACCGGACACGTTCGCCGGTCCCGTGGCAGGCGCGACGTGTCGTGACGTCCGGGAGAGTGCCCATGTGAATGACACGTCGAACCGCAGGGACAAGATCGTACTGCCGTCGAACGGCTCCTCCGACCCCGGCGGGTCGGTCATGTTCATCGGCACGGCGACCCTGCTGATCCGATACGCCGGGCTTACCGTCCTGACCGACCCCAACTTCGTGCACAGGGATGAGAAGGCGGACATCGGCTAGGGCATGACCGCCACCCGGCTGACCGATCCGGCCATGGACATCGGCGACCTGCCACCAATCGACCTCATCATCCTGTCCCACTTGCACGGCGACCACTTCGACCAGGTGGCAGAGCGCGAGTTGGACAAGTCACTGCCCATCGTGACCACGGGTGAGGCAGCCAAGGCGCTCACCGAGCGTGGCTTCACGAACGTGCATCCTCTGGAGCGGTGGGACGAGCTGTCCGTCGAGAAGGGTGATGCCCGCTTGCGCATCACGGCCACGCCCGGCCGCCACGGGCCGCCGGTCGTCTCGGTCGCGTTGCCCGATGTGATCGGCACCATCCTGGAGTTCGGAACTGGGACGGCCGACAGCGGCAAGCGGCTCTACATCACGGGCGACACGCTGGTGATCGACGATCTGAAGGAGATTCCCCGGCGCTTCCCGGGCATCGACCTGGCCATGCTGCACCTCGGTGGCGGCCGCGTGCTGGGGATGCTGGTCACGATGGACGACAAGCAGGGCGTGGAGCTCCTGCGCACCGTCGAGCCCAGAGTGGCCATGCCCATCCACTACGACGACTACGACGTCTTCAAGTCGCCACTATCCGACTTCCAGGCGGCCGTCGAGGCGGCCGGTCTGACCGACCGCGTGCGCTACCTGCGGCGCGGCGAGAGCTACCGCCTGGACGCCTGAAGGGTCACCGCATCGCGCATGGGCGCGCCCGATCCACCGAACCGCGCCGCGATCACCTCGGCCATGATGGCCAGCGCCATCTCCGCCGCGTCCCGGCCGCCCAGGTCGAGTCCGATGGGGCCGCGCAGCCGCTCGAGGTCTGCGTCGGTGAGACCTGCTGCATGCAGCCGCGTCCGCCGATCGGCCTGCGTGCGGCGGCTGCCGATGGCGCCCACGTAGCGACAGCCGCACCGCAGCGCCTCCACGATGGCCGGCTCGTCGAACTTGGGGTCGTGGCTCAGCACGGCTACCGAGTCCGCCGGTCCCAGCGCGATCTGCCCGGCCACGTCGTCCGGCCAGCCGACGATGAGGCGGTCAACACCTGGGAAGCGCTCTGGGGTCGCGAAGGCCGAACGCCCGTCGATGACGATCGTCTCGTAGCCCAGGATGCCTGCCAGGGACACCAGCGGGATGGCGACCTGCACGGCGCCCACGATGACCAGCCGCGGTCGGTTGGCGAAGACCTCCACGAAGTACGAGCGGCTGCCCACCTCGACGAGCCCGGACCGACCGACCTCGAGCGCCTCCTGCGCTGCCCCGACCAGCGCCCGGTCCACCGCGGCATCCCCCGTGGAGCCTTCCACACTGCCGTCCTCCGACACGACCACGCCGGCCGGACCCAGCGCGTCCTCGGCGGGCAGTGCCGTGACCACCGCTCGGCCGCGCGCAGTGGCCGCTGACAAGATCTCCGGTCGCACGTGGGGCTCCACCAGCACCTCGATCCGGCCGCCACAGGCCAGTCCGGCATCGCGCGCCGTCGCGTCGCTGAAGCCGTATTCGGTGACGCGTGCCCGGCCGCTGCGGCGCACCTCGTCGATGTCCACCACCACGGCAGCCTCCACGCAGCCGCCGCTCACGGAGCCGGCGACCCGACCGTCCGCGGTAGCGATCAGGACCGCTCCCTCCGGTCGCGGCGCGGAGCCGGAGGCACGGACCAGCACCGCCCGCCCGACCGGCACCCCTTCGCGGCGCCAGCGCTCCAGGGCGTCCAGCACCTCGATCATGGGCGGGCAGGGGCCCGGGCCAGCCGCTTGACGGCGGCGCGCGTCGCAGCCCAGGCCGAGAGCAGGGACTGACACATCAGCACGAGCTCATTATCGCCTTCCCCCGGTGCGCTTCCCGGGCCCGCGATAAGCTCGCCACATGTCGCCCCTGTTCCGCCGAGTCCGTTCACCGATGCCTGAGCGCCCCCCGTTGCACCGCGAGATCCCTCCTCCCGAGTGCCCGCCTGGATGGCGCACGGGACCGCCCGACTTCATCGGGGTCGGCACTCAGAAGTCCGGCACCAGCTGGTGGTGGGCTCTCCTTGCGGCACACCCGGGCGTGGAGGGCAGCGCGCACGCAAAGGAGCTTCACTTCCTGTCGCGATTCCAGCACCGGCCGATGAACGATGACGATGTCGCCGAGTACCACCGCCACTTCCCTCGCCCGCCGGGCCTCCTGGCCGGCGAGTGGACGCCGCGCTACATGGCCATCCCCTCCGTGGCAGAGGCCATCCAACGTGCCGCTCCCGAGGCTCGCCTCGTCGCCATCCTGCGCGATCCCGTGGAGCGCTACCGCTCCGGCCTGTCGCAGTGGTACGTCACGCGTCGCCGGACGGGCCGGCCGCCGGAGGACGAGCGTGGGGAGAGCGAGGCCGTGGAGCGCGGCCTCTACGCTCGTCAACTGGAGCGCCTGATTGGGCGTTTCGGGCGAGACCGGCTGCTCGTGCTCCAGTTCGAGCGTTGCCTGTCTGAGCCCGCCGATCAGTACGGACGGACACTGTCGTTCCTCGGTCTGCCCCAGTGGCTTCCGGAGCCGGAGGTCATGAGGCTGCCGGTCAACACCACGACCGTGGGCAAGACCGACCTCGATCCGGAGCAGCACAGGCGACTGGTGGACGGATACCAGGCGGATGTCGCCCGCCTGAAGGACATCGTGCCGGACCTGGACCTGACCCTGTGGCCCGACTTCGGGCACCTCTAGCCCGAGGGCTGGAGGTCGACGGGCTGCGGGTCGGCGCGACGAGGGGCACCGGGCTGAAGCCGTCGGGCGAGCCGCTCGACGACGGCGCGCGTCGCGGCCCAGCCAGCCACGGCATCGCGGGGCAGGCGCACGCGCACCTGATTCGAGGCGAACGTCACGCCGCCCGACGCCACGCCCGGGATACGATCGGCCGGGCCGCCCGACGCGAGGGCGCGCATCGTCGCGCCACGTGACCAGTCCGGCGGGAAGCGCAGCACGAGCTGTCCGTCCTCGCGGGACAGCGAGGCGATGCCCGCCGCCTCCGCCGTGAAGCGCAGCCGCGCCACGTCAAGCAGCCGCTCCACCGGTGGCGGCACGGGACCGAAGCGGTCCAGCAGCTCGATGCGCACCACGCCCAGCTCGGACTCAGTGGCAACGCGGCCCAGCCGGCGGTAGAGCTCCAGCTTCTGGGGCTCCTCGGGCACGTAGTCGTCGGGTAGGTAGGCGTCGACCGGCAGGTCGATGACCGTCTGGGTCCGGGCGTGGGCCGCTGGCCGCTCGTCGAAGCTGGCCTTCTCCTCCTCCACCGCCTCGGAGAGCATGCGCTTGTACAGGTCGAAGCCCACGGCCGCCATGTGGCCGTGCTGCTCGCCACCCAGGATGTTGCCGGCGCCGCGGATCTCCAGGTCGGAGAGAGCGATCTGGAAGCCGGCACCCAGCTCCGAGGCGTTGAAGATTGCCTGGAGCCGCTTGCGCGCGATGTCGCTCAGCCGCTCCCGCCGGCGGTAGAGAAGGTAGGCGTACGCCCGCCGGCTCGAGCGCCCGACCCGTCCGCGCAGCTGGTACAGCTGGGCCAGTCCGAGCGCGTCGGCCCGGTCGATGATGATGGTGTTGGCGTTGGGGATGTCCAGCCCCGACTCGATGATGGTCGTGCAGACCAGCACGTCGAAGTCCCCGCGCGCGAAGGCCATCATGACCTTCTCCAGGCCGCCCTCGGCCATCTGGCCGTGCGCCACCACGATGCGCGCCCGCGGCAGGAGCCGCCGGAGCTGCTCGGCCTGCGCCTCGATGGTCTCCACCCGGTTGTGCACGAAGAAGACCTGGCCGCCACGATCCAGCTCGCGGTTGATCGCATCGCGTACCAGCCCGGCGGATGCCTCCGCGACGCGGGTCTGGATGGGCAGGCGGTCCTCCGGCGGCGTCTCGATGACGCTCATGTCCCGCACACCGACCAAGGCCAGGTTCAGCGTCCGCGGGATGGGCGTGGCCGAGAGGGTCAGGACGTGCACCTCCGTCTTCAGTCGCTTCAGGCGCTCCTTATGGGCCACCCCGAAGCGCTGTTCCTCGTCCACGATGACCAGGCCCAGCTCCTTGATGCGGATGTCCCGCGACAGCAGGCGGTGCGTGCCGATGACCAGATCCACCGAGCCGGCCGCCAGGCCCGCCAGCGTGTCGCGCTGCTCCTGCGGCGGCACGAAGCGGCTGAGCATCCGCACCGCGATGGGATACGCCGCGAAACGCTGGCTGAAGGTCTCCAGGTGCTGGGCCGCCAGCACCGTGGTGGGCACCAGCAAAGCCACCTGCGTCCCTTCCTGGATGGCCTTGAAGGCGGTGCGGATGGCGACCTCCGTCTTGCCGTAACCGACGTCGCCCACGACCAGCCGGTCCATCGGGCGCTCGTGCTCCAGGTCGGCCTTGACCTCCAGGGCGGCGCGCAGTTGGTCGGGAGTCTCCTCGTAGGGGAAGGCGGCCTCCATCTCCGATTGCCACGGCGTGTCCTCGCCGAAGGCCCGGCCGCGCACGCCGGCACGCGCCGCGTACAGCTCCAGGAGCTCCTTGGCCAGATCCCCGACCGCCTTGCGGACGCGGGTCTTGGCGCGCTGCCACTCCCCGCCGCCGAGCTTGGAGAGAGCCGGCTGCTCTCCGCCGGCGTAGCGAGATACGCGGTCGATCTGCTCCACCGGGACCCAGATGCGATCCTTGTCGCGGAAGTGCAGCTCCAGGAAGTCCCGCTCCTCCCCGCCCTCGCCGCCGGCACCGCGTCGCACGAGGCCGGCGTAGCGGGCCACGCCGTGGTCGATGTGGACCACGATGTCACCTGGCTGCAGGCGCTCCAGCAGGTCCCGCGGCACGACCCGGCGGAGGGCGCGCGGCCGACGGACGCGGACCGTGCCGAAGAGCTCACGGTCGGAGACCAGGACCAGCCCGTCCGGGCCGCCCGCGAAGCCGCCGTTGAGGCTTCGCTCGACGAGCGCCAGGCCGCCCGGTGGCGGCGGCTCAGCGAGATGCGCAGTGGGCGCGGTGACCATGTCCGCCTCGGCCAGGATCTCCGAGAGTCGCGCCGACTGATCGGAGGTGAGCACCACGCGGGCGCCTTCGCGGCGCCAACGGCTGATGGTGGGAGCGAGCGAGGTGATGGCCTGTGGCGGCATCACCGGCTCATGCCAGCCGAAGGGATTGCCACCCGGCGGCGCGCCGTCCGCCTCGCTCTCCCAGGTGAGCTCAATGGTGCGTGCCTCGAGCAGAGCACGCTTCCATTCCCGCGCCGCCGGGTAGGCCTCGGCCCAACCCTTGGGCAGCTCGCCGGCACGCTCCATCTCGGCCCGCCGCTCTTCCGCCTGGGCGCGCAGCGAATCGCCGGCATCGTGGACGTCGCGGGGCTCGTCGATGAGCCAGAGCGCGTCGCCCAGGTGCTGGAGACCGAAGGCCGGAGCGAGGACGCCTGCCCAGATCTCGGCCGCATCGCCGAGCTGCCCGTTGGCCAACTGGGCCAGGTCCTGCTGGAGCGGTTCGCTGAGCCTGACTCCCAGCCGGCCCAGTCGATCGCCCAGCCACGCGGCGGCCGCCTCCGGTCCGTGCTCACTGGCGGGGAAGAGGAACTCCGAGGCGGGTAGCAGCACGGTCGCGTCGATCGCCCCGACGCCGCGCTGGTCGGCGGGGTCGAAGGCGCGCAGGGAGTCGATCTCATCACCGAACCACTCGATGCGCACCGGCAGTGGCTGGCCGGCCGGGAAGCAGTCCACGATACCGCCACGGCGCGTGAACTCGCCGCGCCCGCCGACCTCGGGGACGGCTTCGTAGCCCAGCTCGAGCAGCGAGCGCAGCACTCGCTCCTGGCTCAGGCGGGCGCCGCGTCGGATGGTGAGAGGGTCCTGCGGCAGTGCCTGGGGCGGAAGCGTCCGCTGGAACAGGGCCTGGACGCTCGTTACCAGCACGCGCGCCGGACCGCGTGCCGGCCCGTCACCTTGCCCGGAGCGCCAGGCAGCCAGCGCGGCGACCCGGGCGGCACTCTCGTCTCGCACCAGCTCCGACCGCTCGTACGCGAGGGAGGTGCGCGGTTCCAGCGTCACGACCGCGGCGGCGTCCCCCAGCCAGGCCTGAAGCTCCTCGGCCACACGGTCGGCGATCTCCGCGTCACGCGCCAGCCAGACCAGCGGCTCGCCCGACGCTCGGACCAGGGCCGCGGCAAGGAAGGTCTTGGCCCCGTGCGGGACGCTCGCGTAGACGACATGACGCAGCCCGGCGGCACGGCCGTCGCGTGCTCGGGCGAAACGCTCCACCAGCGCTTCCACCTCGCCCGACCGGGCGAGCAGATCGGGCAGAGCGGCCAGGTCCGGGACACGGGGCCGCAGCGCGCCAGGCGAGCTGGCGCTGGTGGCCTGCCCGGTGGCAGTGCCCGAGGCGACCCGCTCCGCGATGTGTCGATCGCGTCCGCGCCTGCCCCTCGTGCGCGTCGCCGCAGCGTCGGTCATGGGCGGTCTCGGCGGCCCGGGGGAAGCAGCTTGCGCCAGCCGGTGAGCGTGCGCACGATGCCGTTCTTGTCGGGCTTGCCCTCCCGCTCGGGTATCCGAAGCGTGGGCGGGGCGGGCAGCGTCGGATCGGTCGCCTCGACGGGTCCGCCGTGGCCAGGCCCGCCGACGTCCGAGGCCCCCAGGCGCCAGGGGTTCCATCGATTGGCGGCTCGCGACGTGCCTTCGCGCGCCCAGTCCTCGACGGCATCGGCCGCCGCGTCCAGGACGAGCTCCAGATCCGCGCGTTCCGACGGGCCGAACCGGCTGAGGACATGATCGACGGCACGCTGGCCCGGATCGCCGATACCGACCCGCAGGCGCGCGAATCCCTGGGTGCCCATCTCTCCGATGATCGAGCGCAGCCCGTTATGGCCACCCGCGCTGCCCTCCTCGCGAAGTCGCAGCCGCCCCATGGGCAGGGCGAAGTCGTCCACCACGACGAGCATGTCGGCAAGCGGCGCGCGCTCTCGAGCGAGGACCTTGCGCACGGCCAAACCCGAAAGGTTCATGTAGGTGGTCGGCTTCACCAACACCAGATCCAGGTCCCCGTGCCGGCCGCGCGCGACCGCGGCGGCATCACGCGCCTTGGCCTTGCCGCTCCAACCCGCCCGCTCCGCGATGCGGTCGAGCACCATCCAGCCCACGTTGTGGCGTGTCCCTTCGTATTGGCGTCCGGGGTTGCCCAACCCCACGACGATCTTCACGGCGACCTCTGATGGACGGCGACAGGCGAGCGGCTGGCGAGCCGGTGCGCAGGGCACGCCGACGGGGCCACATCCCTCTCCCTGGGAAAGTGGCCCGCGAACGGGATAGTAAACCGGGGCGCAGGTGAGTGCCGTCGAAGCTGCAATGCGCCGCTCCGAGGTGGTGGAGCATGTCACCCAGCTGATGACAGATGTTTCCGCGTCCTACGGTTGGAGGCGGTGGTAAGAGCTCCTCCACGCCCAGCCGGACGAGGTTTGAGGGACACCCAGCCCATGGCGCGCCCTGAACCGTCACATACGACCGCCCCCATCCGTAGACGATCGATCCCTGTGGTGTGAAAACCCCCTTAGGCCATCCGTCACGATCGCCTTTATCAGGGAATGACAGTAAGGCGCCTCGGGTCAGTGAGGGGTGCCTCGGGTCGGTTGCTCCATCCCAACAGATCTCGCTCCAGGGCACGCATGGCGGCCTCTTCCTCCGGCTCGGCATGGTCCCAGCCGCACAGGTGGAGGGCGCCGTGGGTCACTAGCAGGCGGAGTTCGTCGGCAGCTGACCAGCGCACATCGCCCGTCTGTCCACCTCGTCCCTCGTCGGCCTGCCCCACCGCACGCTCGACCGAGACGATGATCTCCCCCAGGTGGAGGCGCTGCGCGGGCGGCAAGGCGAACGGCTGGGCGTCCGTGCCAGCATCCGGCCGCCGCCGTCGATGCTGGCCGGGATGCGGCGGGAAGGCACCCGCCGGCAGGAGCGGGAACGACAGGACATCGGTGGGGCCCGATCGACCCATGGCCCGCTCGTTCAGTTCCGCGAGCTCCGCGTCGTTGGTGAGGATCAACCCGACCGTGGCAGGCTGCGGTGCACCAGCGGCCTCCAGGGCCTGCGCCAGGTCGCGGGCATGGACGGCCCTGGCCACGATCGGCCTCCGATCTGAGCGATCCGTCAGATCCAGCCGCCATGGGCGGAGGTAGACGGTGCTGGTCGCCTGTCGCGGCGGGGCGCTCCTACTCGCCCCGGCCACGCATCGATCCCGTGAGAGGTTCCCCATCGCCGGAGTGAAGGACGCACTGGACACGTCGATCGCCGTCCTGCCACGAGACTGCCGTGGGAGAGAGGTAAGTCACCTCGAGTTGGGAACGTTCATAGCTGATCCCGACGAACCTCTCGAAACGTTTTAGGCATCCCTCTTGGGCGAACATCGTGACGGGGGCACGCGCCGCGGATCAAGCCCCACGGGCGGTCATGACCCTCGACCAGAGGCGGTGCGCCGCGATTCCAGCTCCACGATCTTGTTCTGCGGGTACTCGATGCGCCGGTGGTACATGCCCAACAGCTGGGCGATGAAAGCCTCGCGGATGAGGTCCAGGTCGCGCAGCGTCAGATCGCATTCGTCGAACTGACCGTCCTCCAGACGTTCCCGGATGATGCGCTCGACCATGGCACGGATGGCCGGCTCGTCCTGGCTGGTGAGCGACCGCACCGAGGCCTCCACGCTGTCCGCCAGCATCAGGATGGCCGCCTCGCGCGATTGCGGCTTTGGCCCCGAGTGGCGGAAATGAGCGGCAGCCACGGCCTGCTCCGCATCGCGCGCCTGCGGCGTGCCAGGCCGGGCTCCGGCAGCTTCCGTGGCCTGCTCCTTGGCCCGGGCGTAGAAATAGCTCATCAGCGCCGTGCCGTGGTGTTGCGGGATGAAGGAGATGATCTGCTTGGGCAGCCTGTAGCGGTAGCCCAGGTCAATGCCGTCGGCCACATGCGCCTTCAGGATGCGGGCCGACTCGATCGGTGTCAGCAGATCGTGCGGGTTCTCCTGCTGGCCCTGGTTCTCGATGAAGCCCATGGGATTGGCCAGCTTGCCGATGTCGTGGTAATAGGCGGCGGCCCGCGTTACGAGGGGATCCGCACCGATCGCCTCGGCTGCCCGCTCTCCCAGGTTGCCCACCATCAGTGAGTGGTGATAGGTGCCGGGCGTCTCCAGCAGGAGCCGGCGCAGGAGTGGCTGCGAGGGATTGGCCATCTCCAGCAGCTGGAAGGAGGTGGTGATGCCGAAGACGTTGCCCAGCACCACGAATGAACCGACGGCCGCGACGGCCGAGCTGCCGGCGGCCGCCAGGGCCGCGCCCCACAGTTGAAGCAGGCCCGCCAGGTCGCGCTCACCGATGAGCGTGAAGGCGGTCACCACCGCGACGTTGACGAGGGCCATGGCCAGCGCGGCCTGGATGAAGTGCGCCAGCCGCTCGCCCTTGCGCACGGCGATGATGCCGGCCGTGCCACCCAGGAAGACGTAGGCGGCCACCTCGACCGACTCGGTGATCGCGCCGGCCAGGACGCCCAGCAAGGCCATGCCCACCAGGGCCGTGTCCGAGTCGAGCAGGATAGCCACCACGAGACCCACCGCGGCGGCCGGCACGAAGTAGGGCAGTACCGCCCCTTCGCCGGTCAGCTTCAGCGCCAGTGTCGCGAGCACCACCATCAGAGCGATGAGCAGCAATGAGTTGGTGCGATGCCAGATCTCCGGGCGGAAGCGCCAGATCCAGCCCAACAGCAGGCTCACCAGTAGGGTCGAGGCGAGGACCCAGCCGCCCGCCTGCGTCACGTCGGGCCGGGGGTCCAGGAGTCCGAGTCGCTCGAGTCGCTCGTAGATCGTGTCATCGACCCGCTGGCCCTGGGCCACCACGACCTCACCCTTGGACACGCTGTAGCGCACCGGCTGCACCGCACGGGCGGCAGCCTCCTGGGCCGCGAGCGTGGCCAGCTCGTCGTACGTGGAGTTGGGCACGAGCAGCGGAGCCAGGATCTCGCCGGCCAGCTGGCGTTGCGCGCCTGAGAACCGCGACGCGATGCGGGTCCGCAGGCCAGCCCTGACCTCGGGCAGCTGCGTATCGCGCACCTCGGAGCGTTGCGCCGTCTCCAGCACTCGCGCCATCTCCGAGCGCAGCGAGGTCCATTCGGACGTGCTCATGGCCGCCAGCGTCTCGAAGGCGTTGGGCGGCAGGTCCGGCAAGGCCGCCCTCAGCGCCTCCATCCGGGCCTCCGGCGTGGTGGCCGCGGAGAATGCCATGTCGACCGGCTGCATGGCCATATCGAAGGCCGCCGACTGTTGCTCCGCGGAGGCGAGGCCCTGGTCAGCCGTGTAGTCGTACTGGGGGGCCACCTGCGCGCGGGCAGTCGCCACCCGGAGGGTCGTCTCGCGTTCCGAGGTGTAGTCCAGGGAACGAGGCGCTACGACGTTGCGGTGGGCCACGTCGCCGACCTGTCCGCGGAAACCGGTGGGCAGGATGTCCACCGAAAGGATCGCGGAGAGAGTGGCGATCATCAGGGCACCGGCCACGAGGAGCCGGCCGGCGTCGCGCCGCGTGAAGGCATTCGGCCGGCGCGGCGTCCGGCGCGTCACCAGGCTCACCGAGGGGTGCTCATGCGTGCTCGTGACTCGACAGGTCGCGACGGGCCAGCTCCTGGGCGACCATGCCACTTACCTGCTTCCCGTCAGCACGGCCTCGCGTCCTGGTCGACAGCACGCTCATCACCTTGCCCAGGTCGCGTGCGGAGGACGCGCCAGTCTCCTGTATGGCGGCCACGACCATGACCCGCAACTCAGCCTCGCCGAGCTGCTGGGGCAGGAACTCACCGAGGATGACCACCTCTCGCTCCTCGCGCTGGGCCATCTCCTCGCGTCCGCCGTCGCGGAATGCCTTGACGGACTCGCGGCGCGTCTTGACCTCGCGCGTGAGCACCCCAAGGAGCTCGTCGTCCGTCAGGGGCCGACGAGCTTGTTTCTCGGCGTTGTAAGCGGCGGCCACGGCCATCCGCAGCGTGTCGCGACGAAGCTCGTCGCGTTCACGGATGGCGGTCTGGAGTGCCGCCTGGAGTCGCTCGGAAAGGGTCACCGGATGTTCCCCCGGCCTGCCGGGGAGACCATCAGCCGGCTGATCCGCGGGCTTTCATGGCCCGGATCACCGACCGCCTAGTCCTGACGGCTGGCCTTCTTGCGCTTGGCTTCCTTGCGCTTGCGCTTGACGCTCGGCTTCTCGTAGTGCTCACGCCTGCGAGCCTCTGCGAGGATGCCGCTCT
>JACCQX010000159.1 GCA_013813905.1 Chloroflexota bacterium | reverse complement strand
TCACATCGACATCACGGGACAGGGGAGCGCCACGGGGCGCTGAGAGTGCGGCCGGTGCCGCAGACCCTAGGAACCTGATCTGGTTCGTACCAGCGAAGGGAGTCCAAGACGCGACCTCCGTCCTGCCTGACACCGGAGGTCGTGCCATGCCCAGGACGCGCGCATCGTGAGGGTCGTCATCGTCGCGGACGGAGACGTCGACGTCGCGACCCTGTGCCGTGCCGCAGCCGGCAGTGATGAGCGGGTGCACGTGCTGGCCGCCGACGGCGGTGCGCTGAAGGCGGAGGCAGCCGGCCTGCACGTGGACCTGGTGCTGGGTGACGGCGACTCCCTCGACCGGGAGGACGAGAGGCGCCTGCGCGCGGCCGGTTCGGATGTCCGCACGGTCGCGCCGGAGAAGGAGATGAGCGACACGGAGCTGTGCCTCCGTGAGGCGCTGGCCATGGGCGCCACCTCCATACGCATCCACGGGGCGCTGGGTGGACCGCGACCTGAGCACAGCCTGGCCAACGTGGCGCTGCTGGCACTTCCCGAGCTGGCGGGACTGGACGTGACCATCGAGCACCGCGCCGGCACGATCCGGCTCTGCGGCGCCGGGACCGGGCCGGCTCGCATCGATTTGGCCGGCCAACCCGGCGACTTCCTGTCGCTCCTGCCGCTGGCGCCCGGCGCGCAGGGCATCACGACGCACGGGTTGCGCTACCCCCTGACAGAAGAGGATCTGGCGCACGGACCGTCGCGGGGACTATCCAACGAATTCCTGACGAGACAAGCTTCGGTGACCGTGCGTCAGGGCCGGCTGCTGGTGACACAGAGCCGCCGAGCGGCGGGCAGGACATGAGACGCCTGGCGACGGCGCTGAGCATCCTGCTCCTGGCCAGCTGCGACGGCAGTGGCGGGGCGCTGCAGCCATCTCCCGCCATCTCCCAGCCCCCGACCGCTGCTCCTCTCAGGGAGTTGGTGCTCGTGACCCATGACTCGTTCGCGCTGCCCGACGAGGCCATCAGTGCCTTCGAGGATGAGCAGGGCGCCAGCCTGCGCATCCTGCGCTCCGGCGACGCCGGCTCGATGGTCAACCAGGCCATCCTCTCGCGCGAGCATCCGGTGGCGGACGTGCTCTTCGGCGTGGATAGCACGTTCCTCTCCCGCGCCCTCGCGGCTGACATCTTCCTGCCTTACGGCTCGTCTGAGCTATCGGCCGTGCCGGAGGTCTTCCAGGTGGACGCAAGACAGCGGGTGACGCCCATCGACCACGGCGAGGTGTGCCTCAACATCGACCTCGAGGCCTTCGCCACTGGCGATCCCCCGGCACCCGAGACCCTGGAGGATCTGACGCTGCCGGAGTACCGCGGCATGCTCGTGGTCCAGGACCCGGCGTCCTCGTCGGTGGGCCTCGCGTTCCTGCTGGCCACCATCGACCGTTTCGGTGAGGAGGGCTGGCGCGAGTACTGGGCGGCGTTGCGTGAGAACGACGTGCTGGTCACGGATGGCTGGGAGGATGCCTACTACGGTCGCTTCTCGGGCGGTGCGGGAGAGGGTGACCGACCCATCGTGGTGTCGTATGCCTCCAGCCCGGCGGCCGAGGTCATCTTCGCCGAGACCTCCCTCTCGGAGGCGCCCACGGCGGCCGTGCTGGACGGCTGCTACCGCCAGGTCGAGTTCGCGGGCATCCTTCAGGGCACCGACGAGCCCGAGTTGGCCAGCGCCTTCATCGACCACCTGCTCTCGCGGCCGGTCCAGGAGTCCATCCCGCTGGAGATGTTCGTCTACCCCGTGCGCGGGGACGCGGCGCTCCCGGAGGTCTTCCTGGAGCACGCGCAGGTGGTCGAGGACCCCCTGGAGCTGCCCATGGCCGACGTGGAGGAGAACCGCCAGCGCTGGATCGCGGAGTGGACGCAAACCGTCCTGCGCTGAGCGGTCGGGGCGCGCTCCTGCTGGGAGCGCCGCCGCTGCTCTTCCTGCTGCTCTTCTTCGCCTACCCCGTGGCCTCCATCGTGGGGCTGGGGCTCTCCGGCGACACGGTAGGTCGTGCCGCCGGGATCCTGGACACGTGGCTGGATGCGCGGACCGTGGAGGTCCTGCGCTTCACGCTTTGGCAGGCCGCGCTGTCCACGGTGCTGACGGTCGTCGCGGCCCTCCCCGGCGCCTACGTCTTCGCGCGCTATGGCTTCCGCGGCAAGCGGCTGCTGCGGGCGGCGACGACCGTGCCCTTCGTGCTGCCCACCGTCGTCGTGGCTTCGGCGTTCCTGGCACTGCTGGGACCGCGCAGCCCGCTCAACGACCTGGCTGCGCTGCTGGGCGCGCCGGGACCCGTGGTGCGGCTCGAGGGCGGTCTATGGGCCATCCTGCTGGCGCACGTCTTCTACCTCTACGCCGTGGTGCTGCGTCTGGTGGGCGGCGTATGGTCCAACCTCGATCCGCGCACGGAAGAGGCGGCGCGGGTGCTGGGCGCGACGCGTTGGACGGCTTTCCGTCAGGTGACCCTGCCGTTGCTTTGGCCGGCCATCGCCTCTGCCGCGGCCATCGTCT
>JACCQX010000154.1 GCA_013813905.1 Chloroflexota bacterium | reverse complement strand
GACCCTTGTCGTCGTCCCGGAAGGTCCGCACGCCGTTGATGAGGACCTCATGCACCTCGTATTCGCCGGGACCGTCCAGGATGAAGGCGGGGTCCAGGCTGGTCGGCCTCAGGAAGCCCGCCGCGTGTCCGTTGAGTCGGTCGCCCTTGGGCCGCACCGGCGGTGGGGTGTCATCCGGGTGGCTGTAGGTGATGATGTCAGCCGTCAGGCCGCGTCCGGTGGGGCCGACCACCGACCGGTAGGCGTCGGCGGCGACCACGCCCTCCCGCCCTTTCAGTCGCAGACAGGTATCGCCGTACCAGGTGACCTCCATGGCAGGCATCCTGCCACACGCAAAAAGAACGAGGGGCGCCTGCCCAATCGGCGCCCCTCGTTCCGAGGGAGGGAGAGGGAACAGAAGCGATGCTTTTGTTCCGCCCCATCAATGTAGACCGCGTCGATGAAGGCACCAGAGGGGAGACGGTGAAGAAACGCACACCTTCTGGCAGGATGGCCCGGTGACCGAAGAGGGGCGGCCGGGAACGGCGGGGCCGGATGGCGCTGCCAGGACCCCGCAGGGGACGCCCGCGGGCTTTCCCAGCGTCGGCGGCGGTTCCCCAACGCCGCCCATTCGACGTGCGGCCGTGCCACTCGCTCTCGCGGGCGTAGCCGTCCTGGCGGTCGTGGCGATCGGCCTGTGGCTCCTCCTGCCGCGCGGCGTCGAGCCCGGTGCGACCGCGACGCCCCGACCGACGATGGTGACCGAGGCCAGCCCTTCGGCCGCCCGGGCCCCGACGGCGACCGCGCCCGGAGCGAGCGATCCGTTGCCATCGGGCACGGCCGATCCAAAGCCGTCCCGGACGGCCGATCCGGCGTCCAGCGGAGATCTGCCGATCGACCCTGCTGTGGAGGCGCGCATCCGCGAGATCACGGAGCAGGTGCCGCCCATCCGCGGACTGGAGCCGCTGGAGGCCGTGCCCTTCCGCTTCATCACGCCCGAGCGATTCGAGGTGGAGCTACGCGAGCTTTTCGCCGCCGAGAATGCCCCCGAGCAGGTCGCCGCCGAGGACGATCTCCTCAAGCGCCTCGGCCTCCTGGCGCCGGAGGCCGAACTGGAGGCGCTGGTGCTGGAGCTGTACGGCAGCCAGGTGGCCGCGTTCTATGACACGCGCACCGGCAGCTTCACGGTGATCCAGCGCGGTGAGGATGCGGAGTTCGGTTCAGCGGACGCCGTCACGGTGGCCCACGAGTACGTCCACGCGCTCCAGGACCAGCACTTCGATCTGGAGGGTACCGCCGTCGCCGACCCCGCCGAGGGCGACCGAGCGTCCGGCGCGCTGGGTCTCATCGAGGGCGACGCAGTCGCGGTGATGGTCGAGTGGGCCTTCGCCAACCTGTCCTTCGACGAGATCCTGGAGCTACAGGAGGCGATCACGCCGGGCGACCAGGAGCTGCTCGAGTCGATGCCCCCGGTCCTGCGTCGCCAACTCGAGTTCCCGTACACCGACGGCTTCGTCTTCGTGACTGCCGTGCGCGCCGGCGGGGACTACCAGGCGGTCGACGAGGCCTACGCCGAGCGGCCCGTCTCCACCGAGCAGATCATGCACCCGGAGAAGTACCTAGCCGGCGAGGACCCCGTCGTCGTGGAGCTTCCCGACATGGCGTCCGCCCTGGGCGAGGGCTGGACGGAGAGCTACCAGCAGACGTTCGGCGAGATGCTCATCGGCGTCCTCGTCGCGGATGGCGAGTCCGCGCCACTGCCGACCGTGCCCGGCCTGCTTCCTCCGCTGCCGAATGCGGAGGCCGCCGCGGGTTGGGGCGGTGATCGGCTGATCAGCCTGAACGGACCCGATGGCGCCTGGGCCGTCGTCTGGCAGACGGCCTGGGACAGCGACGCTGATGCCGGGGAGTTCTCGGCGGCGGCCGAGGCGGCCATGGACGACCTGGCCTTCCCCCACCAGATCGATGCTTCCTCTGCGGTCACCGGTCTGGATGACCCGATGCTCGTCCTGGTGGCGAGTGACGCGGCGATCCTGGAGACGGTACGGGCGGCGCTACCGGTCGAGTAGGAGCAGGACAGGAGGATGCACCTCGCGGACTTGGGGCCGGCACCCGGCCTGGTGCGCCCCAGACTCCATCCAACCGGAAGTGGGCTGTATCGTCCGCTGCGCGCCGGGTCTGGACGTGCGGCCGCATCCTCGGCGGCGCATCCCCGGCCGATCGGCACTCCCGCGGCGCCAGCCCACGACCTTCCGGATGTCCACCGCGAAGGATGAGCCTGCATCGGTCGGATGGGGCGCACGGCGCACCAAAGGAAAGTCGGGCTCGGAGCTACATCGACTCTGGCGCGGAGATGCCCAGCAAGGCCAGTGTCGCGGCCAGCGAGACGCGGGCCGCGTCCATCAGCGCCAGGCGCGCGGTGGAGGTCTCGGGCTCATCGGCATCCACCACGCGCCGATCGCGGTAGTAGGCGTGGAGCGCCGTGGCCAGCTCCGTGGCGTAGGCCGTGATGCCCTGCGTCTCGCCCGCCGCCGCGGCATCCTCCACCACCTCGGGCAGCCGCACGACCTGCTTGGCCAGGCCCAGGGCAGCGGGATCGCCGGCGAGGGTCCCCGCCAGCGACCCGGATGGTCGCAGGCCGAGTCCTTCGCCCTTGCGCAGGATGGAGCAGATGCGCGCGTGGGCATAGCGGACGTAGTGGACCGGGTTGGCGGCCGTGGGATCCTTGGCCGCCTCGATGTCGAAGTCGATGCCTGTGGTGTGCGCCCGTGAGGCGAAGTACCAGCGCGCCGCGTCGGCGCCTACCTCGGCCAGCAGCTCGTCGAGCGTGATGAATTCGCCGGAGCGCTTGGACATGGAGATGTCCGCTCCATCGCGGATGAAATGTACCCAGGCGATGAGCAGCATCTGGACGGCCTCGCGGTCGTAGCCCATCGCCTCGGCCGCGTTGCGGTTCCGGGCCACGGTCCCGTGATGGTCGGCGCCCCAAACGTAGATCAGCCGATCGAAGCCGCGACTGAACTTCTCGGTGACGTATCCGATATCGGCGGCGAAGTAGGTCGAAGTGCCGTCCGAGCGGTAGATGACGCGGTCCTTGTCATCACCGAAGGCGGTCGAGCGGAACCAGAGCGCACCGTCCTGCTCGTAGACGTGACCGCCGTCGCGCAACCGGTCGATCGCCCGCTGTACCCAGCCCTCCGCGTGCAGCGAATCCTCCGTCTTCCAGACATCGAAGCGGACGCCGAGCGCCTCCAGGCTGGCCTCGATCCCCGAGCGGACCCGGTGCGCCGCCCACGCGCCGATGATGGCGTCACGCTCGGCACCGACCTCCATCGCCCGGCTCCAGATCTCGTCGGGGAGCTCCTGCGCCAGCTCGCGCACGTACTCACCGTGGTAACCGTCCTCCGGGATCGCCTGGTTCGTCCGGCGCGCCACGAGGGAAGCGCCCAGCATCACGATCTGGCGATTCGTGTCGTTGAAGTAGTACTCGCGCGTGACCTGCTGTCCACCCGCCTCGAGCACCCGGGACAACAGGTCGCCCACGAACGCACCCCGGGCATTGCCCACGGTCAGCGGCCCGGTGGGATTGGCCGACACGAACTCGATGTTGACGTTCCGTGGCTGGGCAGCCGTGACACGGCCGAAGGCTTGATCGGCGCTTCGGACGCCATCCAGGGTCCGCTCCAGGAAGGCCGGCGAGAGGCGCAGGTTCACGAAGCCGGGGGCGGCGATATCCGCCGCGCTGATCGGTCCCGACTCGGCGATCGACCCCTCGGCCCGCAGCGCGGTCGCCAGCGCTTCGGCGATCCGCATCGGCGACAGCCGCAGTGGGCGGGCGAGTCTGAGGGCCAGGTTGGTGGCCAGGTCGCCGTGCTCCGTGTTTTGCGGATGGGCCAGCTCCACGGCGGGAGCGTCGGTCCCTGCGGACAGCGCTGGCAGCGCGCCGTCGGCTTCCGCGCGCTGCCATGCCGCGCGCACTCGCTCGCGGATCTGACTGCGGATCGGGGGCTCTGGATCGGGCATCACTCGCGGGGAGGTTACCGCAGGGCCTGATCGGTCAGCCGATGTCGACCACCAGACCCGGGCTGGCCAGCTGCACCGGACCGGCGAAGACCGTACCCGCCAGCGTGGCGGAGCCTGCCGGGTCGTAAGCGTCGAGGACGTGCGTGAGGATCAACCGAGCGGCCTCCCCGTCGCGAGCCACCTGCGCGGCCTGCCGAGCCGTGAGATGCGCCGCCTCGCTGGCGACGGGGCTAGACGTGCCCCATGACGCCTCGCACAGCAGCGTGTCTCCCGGCCGCACCAGATCGCGAACATCCTCCGGCCGTCCGCAATCCCCCGAGTACACGAGGCCCGGCTCCCGCTCCTCCGCCGCGGCCCGCGTGACGCGGAAGCCGAAGCTGTTCAACGCATGGGTGACCGGTCGCGCCTCCACGCGCAGGGGGCCAAGCTGGAACGTCCCCGGC
Source organism: Chloroflexota bacterium (assembly GCA_013813905.1). Classification (GTDB taxonomy): domain Bacteria; phylum Chloroflexota; class Limnocylindria; order Limnocylindrales; family CSP1-4; genus Palsa-1032. Next base: position 1,735 of record JACCQX010000154.1, on the reverse strand, counting down.
TGAAGGTCATCGCCGGGGAGGTCGTCCAGGAACGCAGCCTCAGCCATGAGCGCGCCGATCCGGGTCCGCAGCTCCGGCGGGGCGTGAAGCGCCAGCGAGCGAGCCTGGTCGAGGCCGTAGCGCAGGTAGTGGCGCAGCGGCACCAGGTCGATCATGTGGTCAGGGTGGAGATGGCTCACCACGATGCCGCGCAGGGTCGAGGGCTCCCGGTAGGCACCCAGCGCCGCGAAGGCGCCTTGACCCATGTCCAGCAGGATGCCCTCGCCGCCGACCTCCACCAGGTAGCAGGAGGCCGCATGGCCAGGACGCAGAGCGTAGGCCGGCGCGCAACCGACGATGGTCAGGCGCAGGCTCGGCGGGCCCTCAGGCATGCCGGTCCTCAGCCACGCGGCGGCGGCCAGCACTCGGCGACCCGTTCGACCAGCTCGACCAGGGAATCGACCACCAGGTGGGCCTCGGACGGCGCCGACCGTGCGATGACGCCCCACGGTCCCCGCCGCAGCCAGACGGAGCGCATGCCCATCGCGGCGGCGGGCAGGACATCGTTGTCGATGCGGTCGCCCACGTAGACGACGGTCGCTGGGTCGGGCCGGCCCATGAGCTCCAGGACCCGCTCGAAGAAGGCGGGCTGGGGCTTCCAGACGCCCAGCTCGTCACTCATCGCGAGGATCTCCGCCTTCACGCCCAGCGCCAATAGCTCGGCCGTGCGCTCCACGGGTTGGTTGGCCACGATGGCGATGCGGTATCCGGCGCCGCGCAGTGCCTCCAGCGCGGACAGCGCATCGGGATAGAGGTCGTGCGGCTGGAAGCCGCCGTACTGGGCCTGCACCCGTGCCATGTGGTCCAGCCAGTCGGGACGCGCCACCAGCTCGAAGACGCCGCGATGCTCCCCGCCACGCGCGATGACCGCACCGAAGGCACTCATGAAGGTAAGCCGAGGGATGTGCAGCTCGTCGGCCCAGATGGACCACAGACGTGTCTCATCGATGAGCGTTTCGCCCACGTCAAGGCAGACCCAGCGCGCCAGCGGCTGCCTCACGACTCGGTCACCGTTCGGTCGGACCGATGATCTCGACCAGGTGGCCCGCTCCGCGCTTGAGTCGGCCATCCGCGGTGAGCAGCCGGCATCCTTCGATCCGGGCGAGCGCGACGTACTCGGCGTCATAGGTCTTGGCCCAGCCGAGGGCGGTGGCGATCTCCGTGGCGACCGGGTAGAGGTCGTGCGGGATCCGACGCTCGATGGGCAGCAGCAGGAACTTCTGGAGGAGGTCTGACGCGACAGGTCGTGCCACATCGCCGCGCCATGCCGCTCGATTCACGAACGAGGTCACCTCCGACCACAGCAGGGGCGGCGCGACCATCGGACCGTTTCGCACGCCCGAGTCGGCGCCACTGGAGGCGATGGACAGCGCCGCACTCGCATCGACTACGAGCACGATCAGTGCTCCTCCCGGTCCTGGCGGATGATGGCCACCCAGTCGGGCATCGGCCCGCCCCAGAACGTCTTCTGCCACTCGGGCGGCACGGGCAGCGTGTCGGGATGGGTCACCGCCGCGAGGTCGGCCTCGTCGATAAGGTGCTGGGTGCCGATCCTGGTCGAGCGGAGCTTTCCCTCGCGGATCCAGCGCCGGACCGTTTCCGGGTTGCGGCCGACGCGCCGAGCGGCCTCTGGGACGGTCAACATGCGTCGTAGTATACGACTACATCGTACCTCGTCGCCATCGGTTCCCGTCGC
>JACCQX010000143.1 GCA_013813905.1 Chloroflexota bacterium | reverse complement strand
TGCCCGAGTACGTGCCCCGCCACTGGTGGGACAAGATCCTCTACAACCAGACCACGAACCGCCTGCGTCGGGCGCTCATCGGCCGGCCCGACACGATCGTCGCGACGGTCCCCTACCGTCGGGAGGGATAGGCGACGCTGACAGCGAGCTCCGCCCGCGCTACGGCTCCGTGGAGGCCCGATGGTACGCTTCGAGCGATGCCCCAGACTGCCCTCCGGCCGCTCTACTCGCGTGCTGTGCTCGGCCTCAACGGCGGCCCTACGGACGCACTCGTGGTGCGCCTCGGCTGTGAGCTCGCCCGCGGTCGGAACATGGAACTGATCGCCCTTCATGTCATCGAGGTCGACTGGAGGCACGACCTGTCCGACGACCTGGCCACCCGGAACGAGCAAGCCTCGGCCGTCCTGGACATGGCAGAGAGCATCGCCGAGCAGGACCGGGTGACGCTGCGCACCGAACTGCTCCAGGCGCGTGACGTGGGTGCCGCGCTGGTGGACGAGGCGGCCGAGCTGGATGCAGACGTGATGATCGTGGGTCTCCCCTATCGGCAGCGCTTCGGCGGCGACTTCGCCATCGGCGATGTCATCCCCTATGTCTTCCAGAACGCATCCTGCAATGTCATCGTCGCGCGCGAGTCCGTGCCTGATGGCACCGGTCGCCGAGCCGATCGATCGGCCATCAGCTTCGGCCGCGCGCCGTGATCCGTGACCGCCGACGGAACGAGAGGAGAAGCACCTAGATGCGAGCGTTCATCGCGGGCTGCGGCCGGACCGGCGCCGGGCTCGCCGAGCGGCTGGCCGCGGCCGGTCACGAGGTGACCATCATGGACACCAGCACGGAGGCCTTCAACCGGCTTGACCACGAGTTCCCCGGCAGGGCTCTGCGCGGCGATGCGACCGACGAGGACCAGCTCCGGCGGGCGGGCGCGGAGGGCGTGGACCTCTTCTTCGCGCTGACGGAGGGCGACAACCGCAACATCCTGGCCGCGCAACTGGCAGCGGAGAGCCTGGGGGTGGCTCAAGTCGTGGCGAAGGTCAATGACCCGGTCCGCGCCGAAGCCTACCGGGCGCTGGGACTCGCGACCCTCTGCCGGACACGGCTGCTGGTCGATGCCCTGGCGACCTATAGCGGCCTGCCCCGCGATCCCGGCGCCGAAGGCGTCGCCCCGGCCATCGGCCACCATCAGGAACACGACGGCGCGACCGCCGGCGTGGCCGTCCCGGTCGGAGGGCGCTGACCGTGTACGTTGTCATCGTGGGGGGCGGCAAGGTCGGCTACTACCTGACCAAGGAGCTTCTTGCCGCGGGTCATGAGCTGGTGCTCATGGAGAAGGACGGGCGCCGGGCGCGCCAGATCGCCGACGAGGTGGGCAGCATCGTGCTGCAGCGCGATGGGTGTGAGGGCAAGCACCTTGAGGAAGCCGGTGCCAAGCGTGCCGCGATCGTGGCCGCGGTGACCGGCGACGACGAGGACAACCTGGTCGTCTGCCAGATGGCCAAGCACCACTTCGACGTGCCGCGCACCATCGCGCGGGTCAACAACCCGCGCAACGAGTCGCTCTTCCGCCACCTCGGCGTGGACGAGATCATCAGCCCCACGCGCATGGCCCTGGCTGCGATCGAGCAGGACATCCCCGTCCACGAGCTGCTCCACCTGGCGCAACTGCCGGGCGGGCGCCTGGAGCTCATCGAGGCCCGTATCACCGAGGATTCGCCCGCCTTGGGACGGCGTGCCTCGGACCTCTCGCTGCCCGAGGCCTGCTCGCTGTTCGCCATCATCCGCGGCGGCAACGCGCAGCCCATCCGCTCCGACACGGCCCTGGAGGTGGGCGACACCGTGCTGGCCATCTCACGCACCGAGTCGGAGAACCAGTTGCACGATGCCCTCATCGGCGCGGCTGAGGGCGGGGACACCGACTGACGCCTGTTTCCCGGGTCCTGACGCGTGCCCTGGCCGGCTGGGGCCTCGGCCACCTGGCACTGGGCGACCGCCGGGGTTGGGCGCTCCTTGCGCTGGAGGTCGTCTGGCTGGCCGCCCTGGTCGGCTCCGCGGCTGCCTGGTTGGGATCGGACCGCTGGATGCTGATCTTCGGGCTGGTCTGCGGATTCCTGACGGTCTGGACGCTGCAGGCCGTTCATGCCTACCGCCGGGCCGTGGAAGGTCGGACGCCGGACGATGGGTCCGGAACCCTGCGCACGAACGATGCCATGGCCGATGTGCCGACAGGCGATGGTGCCTCGCGCCTCATGCTGATAGCGCCGGTGGCCATCGTGTCCATCACGCTAGTGTTCCTGGTGGGCGGGCGCGTCGCTACGCCGGGCGCCACGGTCGAGCGGTACGTCCATGCCTGGATAGACGGCGATGCCAGCGCGGCAGCATCCATGTTCGCTGAGCCGCTCTCGGAAGAAGAGATGGCGCGCGTTTGGGCGGCCGATGGACAGCGACTCGCGAAGCGCCTGGCGGCCATGGCACCGCCGCCGGGATCCGCGCCGGCACCGGGATCCGCGCGTGCACCAGAGGGTCGCTCGCCGGTGCCGGGCCTGGACCTCACCGCGGTGCGCTTCGAGTATCCGCCCCAGGCCCTGGCGGATGCCTCGACCGCGCAGATCGACATATGGATCGTGGAGACCGTGCTGGTCCGCTCCACGGTACTGGGCATCTTCCCGGCCTCCCTGCGAGAGACACGAGTCCTGGCGCGCGCAGGTCGCGCCACACTGCACCGCGAACGCGTGGGACCGGCGCTGCCCTTCCTCCCCGCGGCGGGGGTCTGGCGCCTGGAGCGGGTGGAGATCGACTAGTCGTGTCGAGGCCGCGACTGGAAGGGCTGGCGCGCGCGGCTGGGCATTGCCAGCAGGGTGGGGTGCAGCCTGGGCGGCTGGGCACCGCGAGCCGGGCGGTCGGGCGCTGCGCGCGGCAACGGGTGCTACGCGTACGAGGCACCACAGCCGGAACGCCGCTTACCACTGCTCCGCGTGGAGCCTTGGAGCCGCTACAAGCCTGTGCTTCCTGGCAACAAGAGGGTTGACAACGGCATTGTCAGGGTACTAGGCTATCGGCATGTCATACATGCGGCCGTGCCCGGAGACCCGTCGGCCGCTCATGGATCACTTGCACGGGAGGTGCCAAGACATGACTTTGATGCGTCGGACCAGCCCCTTCGGTGAGT
>JACCQX010000136.1 GCA_013813905.1 Chloroflexota bacterium | reverse complement strand
GCTCCGGGAACGGCCGGGGCTCCGGGACGCCGCCCTGAGCGTTCGGCGCGGCCGAGGAGCCTGCCCCAGCCGAGGGCGTCTCCCCCGCGGGAGAGCGATCCCAGCCCGCGGAAGCGCCGGCACCGGGACGGCCACGATCGCGCTCCCGTCCCCCCGAGCGGTCGCGGCCGCCACGGTCTCCACGATCGCCGCGGTCTTCGCGCATCGGCGGAGGCGGCAGCAGCGGTGTGGCGGCGGCGGCTTCGCGGCGCGGCGCCGCTCCACCGAGCGCGGCGCGAGGCGCGGCGAGGATGCGCGCCGGTTCCGCGCCCATGCCCAGCACGCCGCGACTGCCGGGCGTCAGGATCTCGAAATCGAGATCGTCCAGACCGGTCGCCTGGAAGGTCGCGCGCGCGTTGCGCAGAGCCTCCTCGACCGTCTTGCCCGTGAACTCCTGGTACTCGCTCATCGGCGTCTCCCTCGACGGCTGGTCCGTGTCTTGGACCGGGCCGGCCTGATGGTGCCAGCCGCTCGATCGGTCGGGCTCCGGCGGGTCGAAGGCGACTCCGGACCGGGACCGTTCTCCACGGGCGGCGTATAGGACGGAACTGGGAAGCGCGGCTGATGATCCCGCGCGAAACGGGGAGTCCAGCCGAACACGGGGAAGAGACCGCCCCAGCCGGCGATCAGATACTGCTGGACGATGGAGAAGATCGTGGTCGTGATCCAGTACAGGAAGAGGCCAGCAGGCAGGATCCAGCCGTAGAACAGCGAGAAGAGTGGCAGGATCAGGAAGATGCGCTGCTGCATCCGGACCTGGGGGTCGTTGGTGGTGTTGACCGGGATCATCATGCGCGTCTGGATGAGCTGGAGGAAGGCGGAGATGAGGGCCAACATGCTCAGGCCGAAGATCCCGGGGATGACCATGAAGAGGATCTCCGGGACGTGGGCATCCAGGCCCCCAGCAGCCGGCGTGAGCCAGTCCAGCCAGGGGATGGTCGGGTCGATGCAGGGCACCGTCGGATTGCCGGGGTCCTGACAGGCCACGCTCACCACCGGGTTGCCGGCGATCTGGAGCATGGAGCTGATGTCCGGTGCCGCGAGCCCCTGCGAGATGACCTGGTACATGGGGATCAGCAGCACCAGCTGGAGGAGCGCCGGAAGGCATCCCGCGGCGGGGTTGATGCCGCGCTCGCGATAGAGGCGCATCTGCTCTTCGCTGATCTTGGTGCGATTGCCCTTGTATCTCAGCTGGATGGCGCGCAGCTCGGGCTGCAGGATCTGCATCCTGCGCTGCGAGACGATCTGCTTTCGGAAGACGGGCACCAGCAGCAGCCGCAGCAGGATGGTCAGCACGATGATGGCGATGCCGATGTCGCCGAAGATGTTATAGAGCAGGGCCATGAGCATGAAGATCGCCTGGAAGATGGGCGTGAATATCCAGGCGATCAGGCTTAGCGGGTCGGCGCCGTTGAGGACAGCGGGACAGAGATTGAGCGGCAGCGGGCTCTGACCGGGTTCGGCCGTCGGCGCCGAGACCGGCAGCGGACAGGGCTGCGCAGAGGGCGAGGCCGGGCCGGAGGGCGCGGCCGACGGCGAAGCAACGGCCAGCGAGGGCGCGGGGGAGGCATCCACCGACGGGTCGGCGCCCAGCACCGGCGCGGCCATCACCACGAAGGCCACCAGCGCGAAGAGCGCGGCCAGCATCAGGTCGAGGCGGGCCATGCCCGCTCGGGTCGTGACGGGCTGCCTAGCGGACGGGGTCATAGCCACCCGGGTTCCAGGGGTGACAGCGGGAGATGCGGCGCATCCCCATCCAACTCCCGCGGAAGAATCCGTAGCGCACGATGGCCTGTTCCGCGTAGTGGGAGCAGGTCGGCTCGAAGCGACAACTGGGCGGCAGCCAGGCGAAGAAGATGCGGTAGAGGTGGATCATCCCCACCCCGAGCTTCCTCACGTCTTCGTCTTGCCTCCTTCGTCCTTGCTCATCCGCTCCAGGAGCCGGTCCAGCGCGTTCTTCAACTCTGCGTAGCCTGCCGTGGCGCTCGCCGGTCTGGCGATCACCAGGATGTCCCACCCGCCGGCCGGACGACGATCCGTCGCCCTGAGCGCCGCGCGAAGCCGCCGCCGGATGCGATTGCGGATCACCGCGTTGCCGACCTTGCCACCGGTGGCGAAGCCGAACCGGGTCCGCTCCAGCTCGTTCCGTCGCCAGCGGAGGATCAGCAGGGGATGCGCTCGGCTCCGACCTGCCCTCTGCAACGCGGTGAAGTCCTTCACCGAGCGCATCATCTCCAGCGGCTGGCCCGCCCGAAGCTGCTCGCCGGTGATCAGGCGGAGAGCTTCTTGCGTCCCCTGGCGCGGCGGGCGGCCAGGATGCGGCGACCACCCTGGGTCTTCATCCGAGCCCGAAAGCCGTGTTCCTTGGCCCGGTGGCGCTTCTTGGGCTGATATGTTCGCTTGCTCATGATGGGCCTCGGAGGCTCCTCTTGGGGGTCCTCGGTGCGGGGGCCGGTGACCGCTGCCGGGGAAGGAAAACGCGCCGGGCGCCGGGTCAGCGACCATCCGATCGCATGCTTGCGCCGTGGCGCGCCACGTCCGGCGGATGATAGCCGATGGGCCGCTCGGGCGTCGAATGAAGAATGGGCGCGTGAGCGGGGACGGGCGGGCGACAGTCTTGCCGAACAGTCCGACACGAGGAGGTCGCAGGCCATGACACACATCGCTGCCACCCGCCCGGCTCTGCCACCGGGTAGCGCCAGCATCGACGACTTCGCCAGGCTCGACATCCGCGTCGGGCGGGTTCTCCAGGTGCTGCCCTTCCCCGAGGCCCGCAAGCCGGCCTACCAGCTGGTGATCGACTTCGGGCAGCTGGGCGTCCGCCGTTCCTCCGCCCAGATCCCACCGACATACCCGGACCCGGCCGTGCTCCGAGGGCGTCTGGTGATCGGGGTGATCAACTTTCCGCCGCGTCGCATCGCCGGCTTCGAAAGCCAGGTGCTCGTCCTGGGCGCGCTGCCCGTGGACGGACGTATCCCGCTTCTGAGCGTGGACGAAGGCGCCTCCCCGGGCGACGCCATCGGCTGAGCAGAGCCTCACGAGGGATACTCCCACTGGGTATGGAGGAAAGCCGTTGCGGGGTCCACCGAACCGCGCTAACGTATGCCGCCCGGCACCCCGATGGGTACCGTGGGCGTCCCCGACGGGAGCCCTTCGGCTGGTGTCACCCAGCCCTTTGGCACCACGCCGCGGGGCGCGACATCTGCGCGCTGAGTCGTGGAGACGACCAACGGGGCGCATGCTCCGTGGTGGGATCCGTAGTTTGGGGCTGGCCGTATCGATGGACGCGAAGCAGGTCTGGCGCGCCGCCCTGGGCGAGCTGCAGGTCTCACTGTCACCCGCCAACTTCGAGACCTGGCTCAAGGACACCGCCCTCGTGTCGGTCGATGACAGCCGCTTCCGTGTGGCGGTCCCCAACGGCTTCGCCAAGGACTGGCTGGAGACCCGCTACCGATCCCTGATCTGCCAGACGTTGGCCCGGGTGGTGGGCTACAGCGTCAATGTCGACTTCGAGGTGCGCCCGGGCCTGGTCGCGCCCGCCGCGGACGACGGCCCGGCACCGGCACCGGTACGACTGGAGCCCGGCCGGGTCGGTGGCGAGGGTGGTTCGGTCAGCCTCAACGCCCGCTACACGTTCCGGAATTTCATCGTCGGGTCAGCCAACCGCCTGGCCCATGCCGCCAGCCTGTCGGTGGCCGAGCGGCCGGGCCACGCCTACAACCCACTCTTCCTGTATGGCGGCGTCGGCCTGGGCAAGACGCATCTGATGCACGCCATCGGCAACCAGGTCATCGCCCGCTTCCCGCGCAAGAAGGTGGTCTATGCCACCAGCGAGAAGTTCACCAACGAGTTCATCACCAGCATCCAGCAGGGCAAGATAGATGAGTTCCGAGGGCGCTACCGGCGCATCGACCTGCTGCTCATCGACGACATCCAGTTCATCGCCGACAAGGAGCGGACACAGGAGGAGTTCTTCCACACCTTCAACGCGATCCACGACGACGGCAAGCAGATCGTGCTTTCCAGCGACCGGCCGCCCAAGCAGATCATCACGTTGGAGGAGCGCCTGCGCAGCCGCTTCGAGTGGGGGCTCATCGCGGACCTGACGGCGCCCGATCTGGAGACGCGCATCGCGATCCTCCGGGCCAAGGCCGAAGAGCACTCCGTGCCCATCTCGTCGGAGGCACTCGAGTTCATCGCCCGCAAGGTGGCCTCCAACATCCGTGAGCTGGAGGGCGCGCTGATCCGCATCGTGGCCTACGCGAACATGAACGGTCGGCCGCTGACCGCCGATCTGGCCCAGGCCGTGCTCTCCAACGTGCTCTACCAGCCCAAGCGCCACGTGGTCACGCCTGAGCGCATCGCACAGGCCGTCTCCGACTACTACGGCGTGGGCCTGGACCAGCTCAAGGGCCAGAAGCGGGACCGAGCCATCGTCATGCCTCGTCAGATCGCGATGTACCTGATGCGCGCCGAGACGGACGTCTCACTCCTGCGCATCGGGGCGGAGCTCGGCAATCGCGACCACTCGACGGTGCTCCATGCCTGCGACAAGATCGACCGGGAGAGCGCCGAGAACGAGGAGCTCCGTAGGGAGCTGGCCGCTGTCCGGGAGCTCATCTACGCCGACTAGCGGCGCCTGGACGAGTCGAGCGTGCCGCCCTCAGCCCGCGGGCCTACGGCCCCGCTCGGTCCGCCGGCCGCCTGTGGACGGCGTGCTCCAGCCGCGGGTGCATGGTCTGTGGGTATCGGCGATAGCCTTGCCCCGGCTGTGGACGGGCATCCGGGTCGTCCACGCACGATGCACCGGGCGTGCCCCCTCGAAGGCTCTTCATCCACCGGCGGAACGAGCTCCCACCGAGCGTACCTCCAGCGTCGCGGGGCTGGGTCGTCCTCACTGTCCACACCATGATGATGATGACGGGATGCGAAGATAGAGAGAGATAGGCAGGAACGCCGGGGGTCTGGCCTGTGGACTGACCGATCCGGCCGAGCGAGGAGCGGACGTCCGTGAAGCTGTCGGTCATGCAGGAGAACCTGGCACGCGGCCTTTCCGTCGTGAGCCGCGCGGTCAGCACCCGCTCCACGCTGCCCGTCCTGGCCAATGTGCTCCTCCGAACGGAGAACGCCGGGCTCAAGCTGACGGCCACCAATCTGGAGATCGGCATCACCTCCTGGGTGCCGGGCCGGATAGACAGCGATGGGACGCTTACCGTGCCTGCCCGGCTGATCGCCGACGTGGTGGCGGGCCTGCCCGCTGGCGAGCGGGTGGACCTCACGGTGGAGGGCACCACCCTTCGCCTCAAGGCAGGCCGTTACCAGACGCATCTGCGGGGGATCGATGCCGAAGAGTTCCCGGTCATCCCGACCGCGGGCGATCGACCGACCACCAGGGTCTCCCAGAGACTGTTGCGCCAGGCGCTCTCCGAGGTAGCCTTCGCGGCCGCATCCGATGAAGCGCGACCCATCCTCACCGGCGTCCTGACCAAGCTGGTGGGGGATCGCTTGACACTGGCCGCGGCGGACAACTACCGCATCGCGGTGAAGGATCTGCCGCTCCTGCAGCCGGTCGAGGAGACCATCCTGGTCGTGCCGGCCCGGTCGTACCTGGAGCTCATGCGCATCCTCAACGACACGGACGATCCGGTCGACATCATGCTCGCCTCCTCCAAGAGCCAGGTCCTCTTCCACGTGGAGGGGACGGAGCTCGTCTCGCGGCTCATCGACGGCCAGTTCCCCAACTACCAGCAGGTCCTGCCGACGTCCCATTCATGCCGCGCCGTGGTCGAGCGGGATGAGTTGCTCAAGGCCGTGCGCCTGTCGGCGCTCATCGCCTCCTCGGCCGCCAACGTCGTGCGCCTCAGGGTTGGGGAGCCCGGCAGTAGCGCCATCACCATCGCGGCCGCCGCCGACGTGGGCGATGCCGAGGGCGAGGTGGAGGCAGCCATCGAGGGTGAGGCGGTGACCATCGCCTTCAACGCTCGCTACCTCACCGAGGCGCTCCAGAACGTGGATGGAGACCAGCTGGCGCTGGAGTTCTCCGGGCCGCTCTCGCCGGGCGTCATCAAGCCGGTGGATGATCCCGACTACGTCCACGTGATCATGCCAGTGCGCACACCGTCCTGAAGCCCCTGACGCGCGTTGTCACCGTACCGTGCGCGTCGAGCGTCTGAGTCTGGTCGGGTTTCGGTCGTACCCGGCCCTGGAGGTGGCGTTCCCAGCCGGACCGCAGCTGGTCATCGGTCGCAACGCGGCAGGCAAGACGAACCTGTTGGAGGCCCTGGTGGTCCTGGCGCTAGGTCACTCCCATCGCACCTCCGGGGACGTTGAGATGATCGGCTGGGACGCGCCCTTCGCCCGGCTGGAGGCACACCTCGGGTCCGATGGAGGAGGCAGGGACGAGCTGGAGGTGGTACTCGCTCGTCCGGGCACGGCCACCACGCGGAAGCGCATCAAGGTCAACGGCGTTCCCCGCCGCGCAAGCGCCCTTTCCGCCGCCCTGCGTGCCGTGGTCTTCGCGCCAGAGGACATGCTGCTGGTGTCCGGCTCGCCCTCACTACGCCGGGCGCTGCTCGACATGCTGCTCGCCCAGCAGGTCGCCGAGGGAGCGGCCACG
>JACCQX010000114.1 GCA_013813905.1 Chloroflexota bacterium | reverse complement strand
TGGGCTTGATGCCCGCGTTCTGACAGGCCTGGTAGAAGGCCACCGCGCCGTAGAGGGCGCCGTGATCGGTGATGGCCAACGAGTCGAAGCCATGGGCGAGGGCGTCGGAGACCAGGTCCGTGATCCGCCCCAGCCCGTCAAGGAGGCTGAACTCGGTGTGGGTGTGGAGGTGCGTGAAGCCGCACGGAGCCGTCAGTTCGTTGCCCTCCCCTCTCTCACGGAGATAGGGTACCGCCGGTCGACCTTCGCCCATCCGAAATGTCGCGCGGTCGACCGCCCGACGTGGCCGTCCGCACGGCGCTCCCGGGCCATGGTGCACCGGGCGCCCCTTCCGACCGCGGGGACCGTGCACTGCGGGTGGTGCGCGCCTCGCAGGAGGACCTCGACGGTCTCTTCTCGGTGGATCGGTAGCGTCACCGCACCAGATGACGCCCGGAGGGGGGTGCCGGGCCGATGGGAGCGACGAGGCCGCCCATCACGTGCCGATCGAGAGCGGTCGCCGATAGCGGACCTCGTGGAGCACTCCGCCGGGTCGTTCGTCCTCCTTCGTCGAGCCGTCGAAGTGCCAACCCGCCGCCTCGTAGAACCTCCGCGCTCGTGCGTTGGAGTCGAGCACCCAGAGCGTCGCTTCCTCGAAGCCCTGCTCGGTGAGGTCGTTCGTTACGTGCGCAAACAGACCCCGGCCGATTCCCATGCCCGTGAAGTCGGGATCCATGTAGATGGCCTCTATCTCTCCGGTACGGTCGCTGGCATCGGGGTCGTGGCTCGGGCACGAGATGGCCATTCCGACGACCGCTTCCTGATGCGTCGCCACCCATCCGCGACGTTCGTTGTCTGGGTCGCCGAACAGCTCCCTGAAGCGCTCGGCGCGCGTCGCCTCCCCTCGAACCACCCGGGCGATGATCTCGTCGGGGATGAGGCCGCGGTATGTGGCCTGCCATGACCGTGCATGGAGGCGCGCGACGGCTACGGCGTCCTCGGCTGTGGCGCGGCGGAAGATGGCAGGAGAGTCGGTCACCGGACCGACCGTATGGGACGAACGAGCCAAGAGCAAGCGATGATGCTGCGTAGACTGCGGCGGTATCCGGACAAGTGTCGAACGTGGGACCGTCAGGGCAAGGCAGGGAGCGGGGGCAAGAACTCCAGCTTCGCAGATGGCTCGTTGCCTTTGATCTGGTCCGCTGGCCAGGCGGCGTGCGCAACATAGCGGGCGCCGTCGAGCACCACCACGACGTCGTAGGTGAACGGTGCCGGGCCGAGAAGCGACAGAGATGCGCCTGCTCTCCGCGTCATGCCAGACCTCCGAACGGGCGGTTCGTGGGGCACCATACCAGTCGAGTGCCAAGCGGTCACTCTCCCCGATACCCTAGAAGACGACCACCCGACGTGCTCCGTCGCGTCGTCGCATCGCGGCAAACGCATCCTCGAGACCGTCCAGGCGGATGCGCTCCGTGACCAGCAGATCCAGCGGCAGACGCCCGTCGAGGTAGAGGGCGCAGATTCGCGGGAAGTCCCGCGCCGGCACGGCCGATCCGTAGTTGGAGCCCAGCAGGCGCTTGCCCTGCTCGACGAAACCGTAGACATCGATGGACGCTCTTTCGCCCTGAGGCGTCATGCCCACGAGGGTGGTCGTGCCGCCAGCACGCGTCAGATCGACCGCCAGCTCGACCGTCTCGCGGAGCCCGATGGCCTCGAAGACGTGATCGGCACCCGCGTCAGTCAGCTCAGCCAACAGTGCCCGGGCCCCTCCAGAGTCAGCCGTATGCGTGGCCCCTGCGTCTCTCGCCAGTAGCAGCTTGGCGGGGACCGCATCCACCGCCACGACGGGCTGTGCACCAGCCATCACCGCAGCCATGATCGAGGAGAGCCCCACTCCCCCGGCGCCGATGACGACCACCGACTGCCCCGGCCGCACTGCTGCTGTGTTCAGCACCGCCCCTACGCCGGTGGTGACAGCGCAGCCGATCAGCGCTGCGATCTCGGGCGGCGTTCCAGGGTCGACGGGGATGGCTGCCTCGGCGGCCACCAGCTGCCGCTCGGCGAAGGTGCCGATACCGCTGTAGGCACCGACCGGTGAGCCATCCCGGCGTCTCAGCCGCACCTGTGGCGGGGATAGTCGGTGACCGCTCCCGCGCGGGTCGGCGCACAGCCACGGCTCTGCGCGGAGACAGGCCGGGCAGGCGATACATGGCGCGGTCCAGGCTAGTACGACCAGGTCGCCGACGGCCAGCCCCTCCACCCCTCGTCCCAGTGCTTCTACCACGCCCGCGCCCTCGTGACCGAGCACCACGTCGGACGGTCGAGACCACTCCCCATCCACCACGTGCAGGTCCGAGTGGCAAACACCCGAGGCGACCATCCGGACGAGGACCTCGCCGGCGCCGGGCGGATCGAGCAGCAGCGTCTCGACGGACAGCGGTCGGTGCGGGCCTCGGAAGACGGCCGCACGCACGTTCATGGCAGCCACGACACGGAGTATCGTCGAGCATCTGGCGGTACACGGGCGCTGGCAGCGACGGAAGGCCCATCGCGTAAGGTGGCCCGCGTCACGGACGGAAGCCGACGCCCTTCGCCAGCCAATCGGACGCTTCCGTGCTCACCGCCTCGACTCGCGCGGACGGCTCGATGCCTCCCACGACCGTCAGCGACAGGTACTCCGCCACGTTCCAGACCTTCGCCACGGCGATCTGGCGGGCGAGCACAGGGATCGACCCTCGCGGTGGCCTTGACCCCGCGGCTTTGCCAGACGCCGAGGCTGCCAGGTACGCAGCCGCCACCTCATGGTACGCGCCCTCTTCGGGCAGCCAGGGAATGGTGATGGCGAGGTCGAGGGCGGCCGTGCCCACGCTGAAGCGCTCCCAGTCGAAGAGCACCACCGTTCCGTCGTCGCGGATGCCCCAGTTCGTGGGGTTCGGGTCTCCTGAGATCGGGTGCCGCGGCTCGAACAGCGGGGTCGACTCCTCCCGGGCTCGCTCGAGGATGGGCTTCAGCTGACCTCGTCGGGCGGCAGGCAGCGCATCGAGGGCTGCGGCGGACATCTCATCCGGCCAGGCCGGCCGGTACATGCCCGGCATGATCGGCAGGGCTGGCTCGAACCCGTGGAGGCGCCCCAAGGCACCCAGGACGGCAGGGTCGGCAAGCCATCGATCTCGCGGCAGAGGAAGGGCGACGTCCTCCAGGACGATCCACTGCAGGCCATCTTCTTGGAACGACCAAAGGCGCTCGGGAACGCTCACTCCAGCGGCTGCCAGCACCGGCGCGACGCCCTCGTAGAAGGCCGCCTCAGCCGGCTTCGCGCGCTTCACGACCACCGAGGTGGACCCGATCGTGACGCGCTTCACGGTAGCGCCGCTCTGACCGCCTCCCAGGCTCTCGACCGAGGTCGGTTGGCCGAAGCGGTCCGCGAAGAGGGCAGGAAGATGATCGTCCGGCCGCTGTGGGCTTGTTGCCACCCAGAAGCGAAGCTTGGTGACCCGCTGATTCGCGAACAGCCCGCCATTCGCCTCGATGACCTTGCGCGAAGCGATGTTGTCCGCGTCGCAAGTGATCAGAACGGGGTCGATGCCCACGGCGTTCGCGATGGGCAGCGCGTCGCGCAGCATGGCGGTGGCGTGTCCGCGGCGGCGCGCCGAGGGGCGAACGTCGTAGCCGATGTGGCCGCCCGCCTCGAGCAGGTGCGGGGTGAGCCGATGGCGGATCGAGAGGCGACCCAGGAACG
>JACCQX010000107.1 GCA_013813905.1 Chloroflexota bacterium | reverse complement strand
TGTGACGGTATGCCTGGATCGGCCGAGAGCCAGGGCCCGGGACCGGCGAAGGAGACCGCCCAGGGGCCGTCGAAGGGCATCCCCTGTCCGGCTCCAGCCAGCAGCATGGCCAGCTTGCCCAGCCCGATGGCCAGCAGGAGCGGGACGGCAGCGGCGTCCGCCCAGATCCTCACCGAGTGGCCCAGCAGTCGACAGACGTACGCTCCGGAGACGAGTCCCCCCAGAACGGCGCCGAAGAGCGAAAGGCTGCCCTGCGTCAGGTCCAGGATCGACTCGGGTCGCGCGAGGTACGCCTCCGCGAAGACGATCCCGTGCACCAGCCGACCGCCCGCGAGGGCGCCCGGCACGGTCCCCAGCAACACGAACACCAGGTCGTCGGGGGCGAGTCCGTGACGCCCCCGGCGGAGCCACAGCCACCAGCACCCGAGTGCCAGGAGGAAGATGGTCGCCAGCGCGATCGCCTGCCAGCGCACGGCCAGCGGGCCCAGATCGATCTGGGCATCGAAGCCGAGGCGCACGACCGCCGGCGACAGCGCTATCGCGGGTCCGCCGAGACTGGTCGTCGCGTGGTGTCGGCTTCCGCCATGCGCTCATGCAGGAAGCTGCCTGCGCGGCCGCCGGGCAGGCGCCAGAGCGCATACGCCACCGTGACCAGCGCCAGCACGCCGCCCAGCGCGAGTGCCACCGGTGTCCCCGCCGTGGCGGCCATGCCGCCGGCAAAGAGGCCGCCGATGGGCACGGAGCCGGCGAAGACCGTGGTGTAGACGCTCATCACGCGGCCACGCAGCTCGTCCGGGGTGGTGAGCTGGATGAGCGTGTTGGTGGTGGCCGCCATGGCGATGACGCCCCAGCCCGTTACGAGCATCAGCACCAGGCTGAACGGCAGCACGCGCGAAACTCCCAGTCCCAGCATGGCCAGCCCGATAGCGGTCGCACCGGCCAACAGCAGACGTGGCGTCGGGCGTTGTCCGAAAGCGATGGACAGCGAGCTGGCCAGGGAGCCCACGCCACTGGCCGCCATGAGGAAGCCGAATGTGTCCGCGCCGCCACCCAGCACGTCCCGCGCGAGGAGCGGCAGCAGCACCTGGAAGTTGAGGGCGACGGTGGCCACGATGCCCAGGACCGTGAGTGCCAGACGGACGGTCGGCTCGTCGCGCACGTAGCGCAGGCCCTCGGTCAGGGAGTCGATCACCGAGCGGACACTGCGCTGCACGAGGGATGGCGGAGCCCCGCGCAGCTCGCCGGTACGCATCGCGAGCAGGCCGATGATCACGGCCACGTAGCTCACGCCGTTGATGAAGAAGCAGATGGCGATGCCCACGGTCGCGATGAGCAGTCCGGCGATGGCGGGACCGAAGATACGGGTGCCGTTGAAGACGGCGCTGTTGAAGGCCACTGCGTTGGCGATGTCCTCGCGCCCGACCATCTCGACCACGAACGCCTGGCGGACCGGCATGTCGAAGGCGTTCACGACGCCCAGCAGGCCGGCCAGCACGAAGACGTGCCAGACCTCGACCCGCCCGAAGTGCACCAGCGCAGCCAGCACCAGAGCCAGGACCATGGCCGCGGCCTGCGTCGCGATGAGCGCCTTGCGCTTCGAGACCGCGTCCGCCAGCACGCCGGCGAAGAGCCCCAGCACGATGACGGGCAGGAACTGCGCAGCCGCCACCAGGCCGAGGGCCCAGGGATCGTCCGTCAGCTCCAGGACCAACCAGCCCTGGGCCACCTGCTGCATCCAGGTCCCGATGAGCGAGACCAGCTGGCCGAACCAGAAGAGTCGGAAGTTGTGATGTCGGAAGGCACTCAGGCCCTTGCGCAGACCTGACGGAGGCGCCGGCCCGGTGCCGATGGCGGTCACGCCGGCTGTGCCCCCGCGGGCTCCTGCGCCGCGTACCCCGCGCCCGCGGGCCCGGTGGACTCGATCGTCGCCAGGGGCTCAGGCCTGTGGCGCGCGGCGGCCTCGATGAGGTCCACCGAACCGCTCACGCCGAAGCGCCCCGTGTCCAGCGAGAGGCCATAGCCGGTCGCATCCAGCCAGTCCCGACCGAAGAGCCGGCGGATGTAGCTGGCGCGCGCCCGGTCGATCGACTCACACAGCTGGCGCAGCGAGGCCTCATCCGGCTTGGCGTCCAGCGGCATCTCCTCGACGCGCGTGGTCAGGTAGCGAACGCGCGCCGCGAGCGGAGCGTGCAGCTGCACATGGAGCGCGCCGGGACGCTGCGCCAGGATGAACGCTGCGCCGCGACCGACGATCACCGCGTTGCCGCTCTGAGCGGCCTCCTCGATGACCGCCCGCGTGATGGCCGCCATGCGCTCGTGGATGGCCGCTCCGGCCAGCACATCGGCGGGCAGCGGCGGCATGGCGATCTCCGGGGCGCTGGTGGCCAGGGCCGCGGCGATCCGCTGCCAGAG
>JACCQX010000067.1 GCA_013813905.1 Chloroflexota bacterium | reverse complement strand
GAACCAGCGGTACGGGCCTTTGATCTCCCAGCGCACGATGTTGGCCAAGGGCGTCCGTAGGCTGAAGAAGCCGAAGCGCGCGATGAACTGCTCATCGTCGAGCCGGACCCAGGCGTTGTCCCGCCGCACGCCCCAGGGCAGCAGCAGCCAGCGCTGCCGAGGGCCGACTCGCAACGGGTAAGTGGTGGTCACGCGCGCTTGCGCGGTGGGTCGAAGAAAGGCATGGGCACCACCGTTGCGCCGATCCGACTGCGGTGACCTTCCACGGTCCACTCCAGCTGCAGTCGGGAGCCGGCCGGTTCGTGAGCGGCGTCCACCGATGCGAGCGCGAGGTTCTTCTTGAGCACTGGGCTCCACGTCCCGCTCGTGGCACGGCCCACCTGCCGGCCGCCCGCGTAGATGGGTACCTGCTCGCGCCAGGCCAGCGGCGACAGGACTGGCGAGAGCCCCTGGCGCGAGTAGAGGCGCTCCAGGTCATCCCAGTCGAGGTCCAGCCCGACCAGGCGCCGTGCGGGGCCGCCACCGTCGATCTCGTGCTCGAGGGCTCGCCGGCCAACGAATCGGGCCTTCTTGTCCAGGTCGACCAGGCGCCCCAGGCCGATCTCGTAGGGCGAGTAGCTCTGTTCGGGGATGAGGGCGCGTCGGGAGCTGGTGTAGTCGACCTCCAGCAGGATCAGGCCCGCCTCCACGCGCGCCACGTCGAGCGCCAGCATCCCCGCCGGACGGATCCCGTAGTCAGCCCCCACCGTCATCAGCGCGTCCCAGAGAGCCAGGGCCTCCGCGGCGTCGACCCACAGCTCGTAGCCGAGGTCACCCGTGTAGCCCGTGCGGCTGACATCGACGGCGATCCCGCCCACCGTCCCGACCTCCCCGATCACCCCCGCGCGACGGCGGTAGTAGCCCAGGTCCGACCAGTCGGCCTCTGTGGCCGCCTCCAGGACGGCGCGGGAGAGCGGGCCCTGAAGCGCCAGCGCGGCGATCCGCTCGCTGTCTTCCTCGATGGTCACGTCCAGTCCGCGGGCGTTCATGCGCAGCCAGCGGAGCTGCGGCTCGGCGGCCGTCCAGCGGAACGAGTCGTCGCCCAGGCGTGCCACGGTGCCGTCGTCGACCACCTTGCCGTGGTCATCACACCACGCCGTGTAGATGACCTGACCGGGGCGGATCCGCGTGGCGTCGCGCGTGATGACACGGTCCACCAGGGCAACGGCGTCGCGCCCACTTATGCGGTACTTGAAGAGGGGGCTGACATCGAACAGCGCGGCCGCGTTGCGCACAGCGTTGTACTCGATGTCGTGGCTGGCGGCGTAGGCGCTGGCGGCATGGAAGCCGGCCCACTCGCGCCACTGACGCTTGACGTTGAGGGATAGCGCCCGGCGGTCGAAGGGGCTGCCGACGGTCATGGCGGGCAGTATGCCGGGCAGACCGTCAGTGGGCGCTGCCGCTGCAGAACCGGTCAGCCCGTGCAGGCCGCGAAAAGCATGTCGCGGCCGATGACCATGTCGAAGAGGCGCCGCGGCATCTCGTTCGTCGGTGCGACCCGGAGCGTGAGCGCGCTCCCGCCCCTCCCGCCCGTGTCGTCGGCGGCTTGGAGCTCCGCTGCTTCCAGCGTGAAGGCGGTCTCGGCGTATGGACGGCCGAAGCGGACGCTCGTGCCCTCTTTCGCCAGGTTCGCGCGGCCGCTGAGGTCCGCGGCGGCCGCCTCGGGGTCGGCGTAGGCGAACAAGATCCGCCCGTCCGGATGCCAGCCCGTGCTGTATCCCACGCCCAGCGCGCTGTACCTCGAGAGCGGGCCGGCTGCCGCCAGCTCCTGCTGGGCGCGCTCCAGGCTGTCCGGCTCGAGCGCGAACGGCGCGAAGTGGTCGCAGGTGTCATCACCCGAGAGCACGATCGCGGCCGAGGCTCCCTCCAGGAGGCCGATGACGGCAAGGACGGGGAGCGTCTTGGCTCCCTGATCGATGACCTCCGCGACGACAGCACGGACGGCCTCCGGGTCGCTCGACGCGACGAGGGTCCGGCCGTCATCGAGGAAGGCGGTGTTCAGGATGGCAAGCTCCGAGCCCGTTATCCAGTCCTGGCTGAGATCCATCTCGTGCGAGCGCAGCACGGCGCCGCCCTCGAGGTGCTCGGTGCTGAAGTCCCGCTCATCGAAGCGCGCGGCGACCGGCGCCAGATCGAACCCCTCACGGAAGCGGAGGACCCGAGTGGGTGATCCGCGCGGCTCCTGGACCGTCGCCTCCCACTCCAAGTCCATCGTGTCGAAGCCCCACAGGTCCGCGTGCGTCCGAAGATGACGCGATCCGAACCCCGATGGTGCGGCCTCCGGCTTGATCGTCGCCAGGGACACGGCGATGCGTTCCTCGAGCGGGCTCTTGCTGGTCACGTCCTCCGCCCCGATGGCGCGCTTGATGGCCGACCAGTTGGTGAAGAACAGCTGCTGGGCTCCCGGCGGCATGAAGGCGGCCGCGTCGGCGAGGTGGGTCGTGGGCGGCGGGGCGGCGCTCGAGGCGGCCATGGTGGGTTCGGGCGTGCGGGTGGCGGTCGGCTCGGCCGAGGACGTCGCATCGGGCGTGGAAGCTGTGGTTGGGGCCCGCGTGACGGGCGAGGTGGGGCTCGGAGTAACCGGGATGGTCGGGCTCGTGGTGATCGGGGAAGTCGCGCTCGGGGTGGGGATCGGGCCGGGCGCGCCCATCGTGCAGCCGATGAGAGTGAGCGCGAGAAGCAACGCGGTGACAGGGGCTCGCAGGATCCTCACGACGGCGCGAAGACTAGCAGCCAACCTCGTCCTTCGACCCAGTGAAGTTCCCCGGTGGAGATGAGACTGGCCTCAAGCGGCGAGCATCGCGTCGAGTAGGTCGGCGACATCGGCCAGGGCAGGGACGCTCCGGAAGTCACGGTCGGTGAAGGGTGTCCCGTCGAACCGTTCGGCCGGCGTCTGCCAGTCGAGCTCGCCGTGGCGCCGGTGGTAGTTGTAGTAACCGGCGCAGGCGGAGACGGCAGCCTCTGCCGCAGCGAGGTCGGCCAGCTGCTGGCGATCGAGGACCTCGGCTTGGAGGGTGGCCCAGAAGGCCTCGACCTTGCCGTTCGTCCAGGGTGTGTCGATCTGCGTGCGGATGTGCCGGATGGAGAGGTCAGCCAGGCTGCGCTGGAAGCGGCTGAGCATCGAGCGGACGACGGCCACGAACGGCGTGCCGTTGTCGGTCATCAGCTCGTGCGGCACACCGCACAGCTCGATCGCCTCCTGGAGCAGAGCCAGGACCCAGACCGCCTCCTTGGTGGGGACGGCCCGGATACAGCCGGACCGTCAGGACGAGCCGCTCGAGCGTTGGCGGCAGCTCGCTCGCGCGACCCCTGCGCGGACGATCCATGAGCGCCTCCAGGCCACCCTGCTCGAACCGCGTGCGCCACCGAAAGAGGCTCGCCCTGCTGCAACCGTCCTCGGCGCAGATCGTGGCGAGCGGTTCACCCTCCGCCCACCGCCTGAGCGCGGCTCGTCGCCGTCGAACGGTCGTCGCCTGAGCACGGTCCCTCGCGGCCTCGGGTGGCCGACCTCCCTGGGTCGCTACGAACAGGAAGTCCGGTCCCTCCTGATAGTGGTTCCGACGCGGCAGCCGCCGCGGGTTCGCGGACCTCCGCGACTGCACTCCCGGCATCGGTGACCTCCTCGAGGTCCACGGTAGCCAGTCTCGTTTCCACCGGGGAACTTCACTAAGCGACCGCCTCACGGGCATCTGAAGGGAACACGGCGCGGAGGTGGTCCGGGCCGCGTCGCCCCTGGGCGTCGCGTAGACTCGCGGCCGTCCGGCGACGCGTAGCGTGGGCCGCGACCGACGCGTCGGCACAGGCCGGCGATCTGGTAGAGGAGGGGTCGTGGGACGCTCCTGGGATGCGATCGTGATCGGCGGGGGGCACAACGGCCTCGTGAGCGCGGCCTACCTGGCGCGCGCCGGGCTGAGCACGCTGGTGCTGGAGAAGCGCCACATCCTGGGCGGCGCGTCGGTCACCGAGGAGATCGTGCCCGGTTTCCGCTTCAGCGTGGCCAGCTACGTCGTCAGCCTGCTGCGCCCGGAGATCATCCGCGACCTGCAGCTGCCGCGACACGGCCTGGAGATCCTGCCGCTGGACGGCACCTTCACGCCCCTCGATGGCGACTACCTGTGGCGCACCAACGACCACGCCCAGACGATGCGCGAGCTCCGGCGCTGGTCAGCCACGGACGCCGAGGCGTACGAGGAGTACGGCCTGCTCATGGTCGAGATGGCACGCTTCATCAAGCCCATCCTCTCGGCTGTCCCGCCGGACACCATCCGCCCCGACCCACGGGACCTGCTGCCGCTGGGCGGCCTGGCACGCACCTTCGCAGGCCTGCCGCGCCGCCAGGAGACGGCCTTCATCCAGCTCATGACCATGAGCTCGTCCGACTTCCTGGACCAGTGGTTCGAGACGGATCCACTGAAGGCAACCATGGCCGCGTCCGGCATCATCGGCACGTTCCTGGGCGTCCGCTCACCGGGCACGGCCTACGTCCTGCTGCACCACTACATGGGTGAGATCGACGGCGCCTTCCGCGCCTGGGGCATCCCGCGCGGCGGAACCGGCGGCGTCAGCGAGTCGATCGCCTCGGCAGCGCGCGCCTACGGCGCCACCATCCGCACCGAGGCGCCGGTCGCGCGCATCAACGTCCGCGACGGTCGAGCCACCGGTGTGACGCTGGAGTCCGGCGAAGAGATCGGGGCCAGGGTGATCCTCTCCAGCGCCGATGCGCACCAGACCTTCCTGCGCATGCTGGAGCCGGAGACCCTCGACCCCGCATTCACCGACGAGGTCCGGCGCTACCGCTTCCGCGGCTCATCCGGCAAGGTCAACCTGGCTTTGGATGGCCTGCCCGAGTTCACCTGTCTGCCCGGGTCGGGCGAGCACCTGCGCGGCGCCATCAGCTTCTCGCCCGGAATCGACTACATGGAAGAAGCCTATATCGACGCCAAGGAAGGTCGCTTCAGCCGGCGGCCGTACACCGACGTGATCATCCCCACGCTGGTCGACCCGTCGATAGCGCCGCCCGGCAAGCACGTCATGAGCTGCTTCGTGCAATACGCGCCCTACCACCTGGCCGAGGGCACCTGGGACGACACCCAGCGCGAGGCCTTCGGCGACGCCGTCATCGACGTGATCGCGGAGCGCGCACCCAACATCCGAGAGCTCATCGTCGGCCGGCAGGTGCTCACGCCGCTGGATATCGAGAAGACGTTCTCGCTCACGGAGGGCAATATCTTCCAGGGCGAGCTCAGCCTGGAGCAGCTCTTCTTCAACCGACCCGTGCCCGGCCACGCCCGGTTCCGGACGCCGATCCGCGACCTCTGGCTGTGCGGCTCGGCGGTCCATCCGGGCGGCGGCATCATGGGCGCGCCGGGCCGCATCGCCGCGCTGCAGGTCCTCCGTTCCCGGCGCATGGCGGCGTGAGACCTCCCGAGAACGGCCGCTACGACGCGATCGTGATCGGCGGCGGGCACAACGGGCTGGTGTGCGCGGCGTATCTGGCTCGCGGCGGGCTGCGGACGCTCCTCCTCGAGCGGCGCGGCCGGGTGGGCGGTGCCGTGGCCACGTCCGAACTCGCGCCCGGTGTCCGCGTGCCGCTCCTTGCGCACAGCGTGGGCCGGCTGCGCCCGTCCGTGATGCGCAACCTCCGTCTGGACGCCCATCGTTTGCGACTGGTGGCACCAGAGGTGCGCAGCGTGGCCCTTCGGCCGGACGGTCCGCCGATCACCTTGTGGAGCGATGCCCAGCGGACGGCCGCCGAGCTGACCATCGAGTCACCGCGCGATGCCGCGGTGTACACCGGCTTCGACCGCCAGTCGCGGGCATTCTCCGGCCTGCTTGCCCGACTCATGGCCATGACGCCGCCCGACCCCTCCCGGCCGGGCGTGGCTGACGGGCTGAGCGCCCTACGGCTGGGTCTCGGGTATCGCGGGCTCGGCATGCAGGACGGCCGCGCATTCCTGCGCGTGCTGTCCATGCCCATCGCCGATCACCTGGAGGACTGGTTCGAGGGAGACGCGCTGCGCGCCGCGCTGACCTGGCGGGGTGTGCGCTACTCGGCGATGGGGCCGCGCGACGCCGGCTCCAGCCAGACCTTCCTGGCGGACACGGCCGGCTCCAGCGACGGCGCAGCCGGCGAGACGGTCTTCGCGCGTGGCGGTCCAGGTGCTCTAGCCGCGGCGCTGGCAGCTGCCGGCGCCGCGGCCGGACTCACCATCCGTACCGGTGCCACGGTGGAGGCGGTACGGACGCGGGGGGACCGCGCGGACGGGGTCGTGCTCAGCGACGGCCAGGAGATCGCGGCGGCCCTCGTCGTCTCGGGACTCGACCCCAAGCGCACGCTGCTGCGCCTGCTGGATCCGGCGCTGCTGGGACCGCAGCTGGGCTGGCAGGCCGGCAACCTTCGACTCAAGGGCTCGGTGGCCAAGGTGAATCTGGCCCTCGCCGAACTGCCGCGTTTCAGCGACTTCGCCGATAGCGACGAGGCCAGACGCCGCTTGCGCGGCCGCATCGTGATGGCACCCTCGATGGCCTTCATCGACCGGGCTGCCGACGCCGTCAAGGCCGGGCGGGTCGCCGAGCCGCCCGTCCTGGAGGCGACCATCCCGTCGCTGGTCGACCCTTCGCTGGTCGATGAGGGTGCGCCGGCACGGCACGTCATGAGCATCCTGGTCCAGGGCACGCCGTACCACCGTCGCGAAGGCGACTGGGACGCTGACCGGGAGTCGTTGGGCGACGGCGTGATGGCTCAGCTTGAGGCGGTCGCGCCTGGGATCGGTGCGCAGGTCGTGGCCCGCCAGGTCTTGACGCCGCTCGATCTGGAGCGCGACCACGGCCTGACGGAGGGCCACCCGCTGCACGGCGAGCCGTCACTCGATCAGTGGTTCGCGTGGCGGCCCCTGCTCGGCTTCGCGAGCTACAGACTGCCGGTCGAGGGGCTGTACCTGTGCGGCTCGGGCGCTCACCCCGGCGGCGGCGTGACCGGCTGGCCGGGCCAGAACGCCGCACGCCAGGTGCTGGCCGACTGGAAGCGACGCTCCCGATGGCGCTGAGACCCGCGCTGGTGGCGGCGCTCCTCGCCGCGCTCGCCCTCTTCTCGGTCGGCTGCACCATGACCGGCACCGTGGTGGCCAGCGAGACGGTCGAGGAGTCGCTGGAGGTCGTCAGCGATCCGCGCATCCTGGTCGAGACCTTCAACGGCCGTATCAGCGTCATCACCGGCGGTGAGGAGACCATCGAGGCGCGGGTAGTGAAGCGCGGCTCGGGCCGTAGCCAGGAAGAGGCCGAACGCGACCTGTCCCGCGTGGAGCTGTCCATCGTCCAGGAGGGTTCGCAGGTCACCGTCGCGGTCCGCCGCAACGACGATGCCCTCAGCCTGGGCAACAGCGGCGCGGACATCGAGCTCGCCGTGCCGGTCGATTCGTCCCTGGAGCTGCGCACGTCGAACGGGCGCATCGAGTCGGCCAACGTCAGGGGCTCCGTCATCGCCCGCAGCTCCAACGGAGGCGTGACTATCCGGGACGCCACGGACGTCGATGCCGAGACGTCCAACGGACCCTTGACCGTGG
>JACCQX010000060.1 GCA_013813905.1 Chloroflexota bacterium | reverse complement strand
TCTCGACCAGCCCGCGCTCCGCGGCAAGGCGCGCCGCCGTGGCAAAGAGCCGGCCGAGCAGCGGAGCGTGGTCGTCGGACAGCTCCGCGGCGGAGACGAGGTGCTCGCGCGGGATCAGCAGGATGTGCGTGGGTGCCTTGGCCGAGATGTCGGGAAAGGCCACAAGAAGCTCATCCTCGTAGACCAAGTCGGTGGGGATCTCGCCCGCGACGATGCGGCAGAAGAGGCAATCCGAGTCGGCCAAGACGATCCTCGCGTTCCAGGGGAGTAGCCTTCCGATGGTACGCGAGCCGCCCCGCTGCGGTCGCAGCCCAACTGGGACCGGCTCAGGCGCGGGCGAACAGTCGAGAGCATCGAGGTGTTCCATGGCTTTCGTGAAAGCGATCGTGTTCGGCGCGATCGTCTGTATCGCCTCGTGGGCGGGGCTCGCGATCGGCGCCGGGAACGTCGGGCTTCAGCAGTCGGTGAGTCGCGATCCGGTCTTCTTCGCGACGACCTACCCGCTGGCCATCGCCCTGAGTCTGGCGGCTGCGTTCACCGCCGCGTTCGTCTTTGCCCGCACGCAGCGGACGCCGCGTGCCTTCGCGCTCATCGGTGCTCTCGCCGTCCTGCTCGGCGATGTCCTGGCGAGCTTCCTGGTGGCCCCTGCCCTGGTCGGCGAGCTCGAGCTGGAGCACGGCTTCATCGTGCTGCTAGCGATCAGCCTCTACGGCTCCCAGATCATCGCTGCCTGGCTCGGTGCCATGTCAGGAGCCGAGGGGACGGCGGCCGCGGAGCCGCTACGGCCCTGAGCCAGCTCGCTCGCCGGCACATATCCGCGGTATCCTCGACGCCCTACCGGCCTGCCTGCGTTGGAGACACTGCCATGGTCCTTGCCGATACACGCGCCGCTGCGACGGCCGACCTCGACTCTCACGTCGAGACCCTCCGGCGCGATGGCATCACTGCGCTCAAGGGCGCGTTCTCGCCCGAGTGGGTGGACACCCTGCGTCACGACATGATGAGCGCCTTCTGGGCCGCCATCCAACGACCCGGCGGAGCGGTGGGGCGTGGCCCTCGCCGCTGGTACGTGGAGGTCCACCCGCAGGCCATCAGCGGGTTCGGAGAGCTCGCCACGCATCCGTGGGTGGCCGGCATCGCCGAGGCGGTCTGCGGCCCGAACTACCAGATCGTGGAGATCGGCTTCGATGTGCCGTTCGAGGGCGCGAAGAACCAGCCGTGGCATCGAGACTTCGCCAGCCCCCCTGACACTTACGAGGGCCGGCGGCTCACCTCGCTCGCCTTCAATCTGACAGGCGTCGACGTGACCGAGGAGATGGGCCCGTTCGAGATCGCGCCGGGCACTCAGTACGACGACGGCCGAGGGTGGGACCACGAGATGTTCCCGCCCAAGGACGAATGGCCGCGCTTCGCCGAGCGAGGCGTACGCAAGTTTCCTCAGAAGGGCGACATCGCGGCGCGTTCCGCGCTGACGATCCACCGCGGGACGAAGCACGACTCCCCGATCGCCCGACCGGTGCTCGTGCTGGGAGTCGATGCTCCAGAGGCCAGCCACGCGGTGCTCCACGACATGGTGGCCACTCAGGAGTACCTCGACGCTCTCCCCACACAGGTGCGCGAGCATCTCGTGTGCCGAGTCGTGGAGGAGCTCGTGCCCATCACGCAGAAGCACGACATCGAAGGCCTCGTGATGGGGGCCGAGTAGCAGCACACGCCGTAAACCGTCGCGTGTCGCCGACGCCGAGGGTCCAACTCGATCAGGGCGATGCCGGCGCCGAAGCAGGCAACCTCAGGGCATTGGCACCTCGAAGACCCAGGGACCGGCCAGGCGGACCTGCTCGCCGTGCTCGTGCCCGACGATCTCGTCGATCTTGATCGTCCACGTACCCGCTGGAGCATCGCTGCCTGTCACCGTGCGGAAGGTGACGATTCGGCTGTCATCGGTGTACGGCTGAACGATGACGATCCCGGCGTCAGTGCCGCGGGACGTGACGGATCCGATCGGACTCCACGACTCACCCGTCTCGATCGGCCGGCCTTCGAACTCGAGACGGCCGCTGATGACCGTGGGAGAGATCGTGAGGCTCTGGAGTGTCACGATCACGCCCCCAGCGTGCGCCCGCAGTTCGGGATCGATCGTCCTGCCACCGGCGTTCGGCACGTCGAAGCGGAAGATGGCCGGCAGATCCCAGGCCACGAGGGTGATACCCACTTCGTCACCCACGCCGACCGGCGTCACGAAGGTGAGCAGGTGGGCGGTCTCGACCCTGTTGCTGTCCCCGACCCCACCCAAGCCCAGTGCCTCACCGAAGCCGTCCACCCGCACCTCGACCCGACCCAGTTCGGCCAGCTCCCTGCCGCCGTCGCGTGCTGTCATGCCGATGAGGATCTGATTGGCATCGACATAGGCGCGGACCACGGTCACCGTGCGGCCGTCCACCGTCTTGGTCTGATCGATCGGCGTGGCTCGCTCCCAGGCGCTCGCGAACGCGGGCACCGACTCGGCCACCCGGCCCATGAGCCCGCTTCCCGCCACGGCCCCACCGGCAAGGACGGCGAGCAGCATGAATGCGAGACCGGGCCGTGATGCACGCCGCAAGCTCCACCGCGAGGCCCGCGCCTCCGGGACGCGCGCGATCGCTCGCACGATGCGCTCGTCGAGCGCCTGCAGTGTGCTCGCCGCAGGATCAAGGAGGAGCGCCTGCTCCAACCGCTGTTCGAATGCGGCCTCGATGTTCATCGCAGGTCCTCCTTGAGGGTGTGCAGTGCTCGTTCGATCAGCTTCTGAGTCGCGTCAGCGCTCTTGCCGATGACCGGACCGATCTCGCGCGCCGTGAGCCCCGCCGAGTAGCGGAGCAGCACCGCTTCGCGCTCGACGGGCGGCAAGGCGTTGACCGCCATACGGATCTCCGTCGCGTCGGCAGGTCCGGGGGTAGGTAAGCGGGCGAACATCAGCTCCGTCGGCCCTGGCTCCATCCGACCGCGCCGCTTCTGCTCATCGAGTGCAGCGTTGCGGGCGATGCGCAAGAGCCAGGCGGCAAGCCCGCCGCCCCGCGACCGGTAGCGAGGTAGTGCACGGAGCGCCCGCTCGAACGTGGCCCCTGTCAGGTCAGCCGCGCCGTCCTCGGTCTCACCACGCGCGCGAAGGTAGCGGAAGACGGGGAGGCGATAGCGCCCATAGATGGCAGCGAACCGCGCCGGGTCCGCCTTCGCCGCGCCGACGAGTGCCTCGTCGCTGTCCTCCACCCGGGCGCTCTCGAGGACCGGGCTGGCACGAATCACTGTTCGTCGGTCATGTCGGTCATCTCCGGGCGGTGTCGGCGGTCACACTGATAACGACCCAGACCTGCAGTTTCCGACAGTCGAAGTGCAGGTCCGATCGGCGCGACGTCGTCCGCTACTCGCTCGCCACCATCGACGCGCTGGCACCGAGCAGGGCGAGCCGGCTCCCTTCCACACGGCTGCATACCCATGCGGCCACAGGACCTTCCGCGTCAAGCCGTCGGTGTCCTCGATCGCCAGACCCCAACGTTCAT
Source organism: Chloroflexota bacterium (assembly GCA_013813905.1). Lineage (GTDB taxonomy): Bacteria > Chloroflexota > Limnocylindria > Limnocylindrales > CSP1-4 > Palsa-1032. The sequence goes on along the minus strand of JACCQX010000060.1, from coordinate 4,957 downwards.
CGGTCACCAGGGTCCCCTCGATGAGCGCGGCCGGACACGGCCAGGAGAACCCGACGGCTCTGGATCCTGTGTCGGCACGGCGACGAGCGATGGATCGACCGTCGGCGGAACGGGGGACGGACTCGGATCGACGCTCACCTCCCCCACGGACCAGACGGAATCAGCGCGGCATGTCGGATCGGGTGCAGCAGTCCAGTCGATGCTCGTGAGCCACTCATCCCACGAAAGAGCCCGTCCCATTCCTCGGGCGACAGCCCCTCCATCGACAGATCCCTGCCGCTACCCCCCAGACCGACCTGCTGTCCGTCTCGAAGCTCGATGATTTCGCCGACCGGTCCGCGAAACAGGACCCGGCGCCCTTCCGGGTCCCAGCTCGCCTGTTCGCTTCACCACACGACGAGCGTGGACCGGTCGCCCGCTGTCTCCAAGACCACGCACTCGTCGGAGATCCGGATCGTGCCGATCGTCAATGCGTTGTCGCCGCCCATCGCCATCGTCCTCACAGCGAGGGGACCCGATCGTCCGTTCCCGACGCCTCGGTGATCGTGAGTGAGGTCACGAGGGCGATGGACTCAGGCCGTATACAGGCAGGCACACCAGCACGTCCGTCCCGGTCGTAGGCCGTCTCGACCCGGGTGCCGATGGGTCGGGGATGCTCCGACAGGTACGCCAGCACCGAGAGGTCGGCCGCGTCCACGGGCCGGCAAGGGTTCGTCCAATCGATCACGCCGCGCGCCACAGAGCCGCTTGGAACGCGGACGATCCCCGGTACCAGGTGCTCCCGACCCACGTTTTGAGCAGTGAAGTCGGAATCGGCCGGCACCCGGCGGTGTGGCCGGTCGTGGATGCGCACGTGCATCGCCCGCGGGATCGCGCAGTCCTCTTCACTCAAGTTTTCGAGCTCCGTGTCTATGCGCCGGCCGCCCGCGAGGTCGGTCACCCGCACGACCCGGAAGTCGAGGCGCTCAGGCGAACAGAGCGCGGGGAAACCGTCGTTAGCGGGGCTGAAACCCGGCAAGAGGACGACAAAGGTTATGACTCCCGCCAGCGCTACGACGGCGGCCGTCGCGCCCACTGTCGCCATGCCGCCGAGGATCCCGCGCAAGCCTCTATGGCGTCCGGCGGTCGCATCCAAGGCCAGCGGGCCGGCCCGATAGGTGGGCTCGTTCGGGGGTCGTTCCCGAAGAGCCTGCTCGATGCGCCATGGTTCCATCATCGGGCTCCTGGATCAGCCAGTTCGCGACGGACGCGTTCGAGCGCCCGGCTGGCGAGGGTGCGGGCAGCGCCGGGAGAGATGGCCAACCCGGCGGCAACGTCATCGAAGGACAGGTCCGCCCGGTAGCGCAGGTACAGGACGTGGCGTTGACGAGCCGGGAGCCGGTCACCTGTGCCCATACGGTCAGGCTGTCGTCCCGGTCGGTCGCCTCGGATCGACCAGCGACGAAGCTGGCGACGAGACCTTCCATTGGGACGTGGAGCAGGTCTACGCAGGCGACCTTCGACCCGGGCTGCAGACGCGGGGCGCGGGCCGACCGAGCTGTCACCCGACCTACTACTCCGAGGGCGTGCGGTATCTCATCAGCAGCTCGCCCCAGAACCGTGATGCGTTCAGCGTGGTGGACTATCGACTGCTGGACGGTGACCGGCTCCGGATGCATCCCTTCGAGGGCAGCGTCGCTGACTACCCACTCGAGCTGCAGGTCGACGACCTGGAAAAGGCACTCGTGGTCCTCGTGATCGACGCGCTGCCGCCCACAGATGACGAGTCTCCCAGGGAGTCGCCCGGCAGCGCGGCCTTCCTGGTCATGGTCGGGTTGCTCGGGCTCTTGCTCGGCAAGCGGCGCTTCGGACGGGATGTGACTTGATCCCAAGCGACTAGCGGGTGTGCCCTGAGGTCAGCCGATGTCTCCCCGCCGGTGCCGATGAGATCGACCTCAGACCTCCGTCGACTCGACCGGCCGGACGACCTCCAGGCATACCCAGTCGGTCTCTTCGGTCCGCCCGATCAGGGATAGCCCCGCCGCGGCGAAGGCCTGCCGTACTTCGTCCTCACGGTCCTTGAAGATGCCGCTCGCCAGCAGGCGACCGCCAGGACGGAGAGCCCCGGCCAGTTCGCCGGCCAGATGCTGGAGCAGGGACGCGATCAGGTTGGCCAGCACTACGTCAAAGGGACTCTCCCAGACCGGCAGCGTCCCGCGTCGTGCCAGCACCTTGCGAACGAGCCGGTTGCGCCGCGCGTTGGCGAGCGTGGCTTCCGCGGCGATGAGGTCGGTGTCCACGCCCAGGACCTCCGCCGCGCCGAGCTTCGCCGCGGCCAACGAGAGGATCCCGGAGCCGCAGCCCACGTCCAGCACGCGGGCACCGGCCAGATGGCCCTGGTCTGCCCAACGCTCGATGGCCACCAGGCAGAGCCGCGTGGTGGGATGCAGGCCCGTGCCGAAGGCCATGCCAGGGTCGAGCGCCAGCACCACGTCATCCGGCTTGGGCGTGTGCCGACGCCAGGTCGGTCGGATCACCAGGCGGCGCCCGATGCGCAACACCGGGAAGTGACGCTTCCAGGCATCTGCCCAGTCCTCCTCGTGGACCGGCCGCACCTCAAGGTCGCCGATGGGCCGCAGGCCGAAGGCCGCCAAGTGGCCCAGGGAGCGTTCGGCTTCCTCCACGGCGGCTGTTGCGGCGTTCGCGTCCAGAGCCGGTACGTAGGCACGCACCACGGCCGGCCGGCTGCCATCCGTGCGCGCCCCGAGCCCCTCGTCGACGAGCTGGAAGGGCACCTCCACCGAGACACCGCCCGGCGCCACGCGCGACAGTATCTCGCTCACGGCCTCGACCGCCTCCTGGTCCGCGGTAACAGCCAGCTCCAGCCAGGTGCCCGCCGCGGACAGACCCTCCTCCTCGCCGGGTGGCGTCAGCTGATGGCGTCCTTGAGCCGATCGCGGATGCCGGTCTTCCGGCGCCGTCCACTCCGCGCGGCGGGGCCTGTGCCGTTCGTGGGCCCCTCGCGGTCATCGCCCCCACCGTCGTCGGCGATCTCGCCGGACTCGACAGCAAGCTCCTCGAGCAGCTCGCGCTGGCGGCTGCTGAGCCTCGATGGCACTCGGACATCGACCAGCACATGCAGGTCGCCGCGTGAGCCGCTGCGGCGCAAGTGGGGCACGCCCTTGCCGCGTAGCCGGATCTCCGTGCCTGGCTGCGTGCCCGGGCGCACCTCCACCCATTCCTCACCGTCCGGAGTCGGGACCGGCACGCGAGCGCCCAGCGACGCCTGCGTGATCGACACATCCAGCTCGTAGAACAGCTCCGTCTCCTGGCGCTTCAGTTGCGGGTGGGGCTCGACGTGCGTGACGACGTACAGGTTTCCGGGTGGCCCGCCACGCGGTCCGGCCTCACCCTCGCCGGAGAGACGGATCTGGTGGCCCTCGTCGATGCCCGCCGGGACCCCGACCCGCAGCGTGCGCTTGCGCTCCACGCGACCGTCTCCACGGCACGTCTTGCAGGGCGACTCGACGATGCGGCCAAGGCCGCGGCAGCGTCCGCAGGTGGTGACGTTGACCATCTGGCCCAGCATCGTGTTCCGGACCTGACGCACCTCGCCGGTGCCGCTGCACTGCGGACAAGTCACGGGCGAAGTGCCCTGTTCCGCGCCGCTGCCCGCGCAGGTCTCACAGCGGGCCATGGCCGTGAACTCGATCTCCTTGTCCGCGCCGGAGATGGTCTCTGCGAACGTCAGGCGCAGGTCGTAGCGGAGGTCCGATCCGGCGGGTGGCCTGCCGCGGCGGGTGCCCGTCCCCGCGCCGGCACCGAAGAAGGCATCGAACAGATCCCCGAAGCCCTGGAAGCCGCCGGCACCGAACGGATCGCCCGACCCTGGTCCGTTGACGCCGGCACGGCCGAACATGTCGTAAGCCTGCCGGCGCTGGGGATCGGAGAGGATCTGGTACGCCTCGTTGATCTCCTTGAAGCGCAGATCGGCGCCGGGTTCCGTGCTGACATCGGGGTGCCACTGCTGGGCGAGCCGGCGGAAGGCGCGCTTCAGTTCCTCATCCGAGGCGCCGCGCTGGACGCCCAGGATGTCGTAGTAATCACGTTCGCTGACCATGCAGCACCGAGTATACGGAGCGTCGCCCTCCGCCTCCCTACGAGGGTCGTGCAAGCCCGGCGGCACCAGCACTATCGGTAGCGGACGGCGGCAACCGGCGCAGAGCGGCTGCCAGAGGGGGAGCGCGGTCGCAATGAGAACGACCGCGACCTGCCCGCACGGATCGCGTGGCCTTGAGCGCTTCGCCACCACCACTATCGGTGCAACGGGTCTCAGAGTCGGATGCCTGGATCCCCGCGGGTACTGGAACGCCCGCGATGAGGACTCCAGCACAGCTGTCCGTCGACCGGTACCGATACCGGGAGTAGGCGGTCGTCAGTGTCAACGTCGCTCTTGATGATCCACGAGCGGCACGCCGCGCACCAGGACGAGCAGTGGGATACCGCGCGAGTCCCACTCCGCGACGGCCGTGCGCAGGATGTCGAGCGCTGTATCCCACGCCCTCGGGTCGGCTGATGCGCCCGCACCCCCGCCCGTCACGATGACCACGTAGCGCTCCGCCCGTGCCCAGCTCACGTCCCGCATCGCCTCATCGATGGCGTCCCAGTTCCATCCGACCCGATCGGGCGCTCCGACGGACGCGGCCCACACCTCAAGCAGGCCGGCCTTGTCCGACACGCCGCGCAGGTCAAGGAGGAAGCAGCGGATCCCCCCTGCCTCGAGTGCCAGCTGTACCTCCTCCGACGAGCGGCGCGAGCGGAACTCGCGCAGTCCGGACGGCGGCACGAGCGCGCGCTGATCGAGATCGTCGAGGACGCGGTCCGGTGTCCCGTTCATGGATCGGTGTCGGTGAGCCGGATCCGCTCGAACGACTCGTAATGGTCGGCCGTGTAATAGCGCTCCCCGCCCTGCCCCGCC
>JACCQX010000018.1 GCA_013813905.1 Chloroflexota bacterium | reverse complement strand
CTCGAAGAGCCCGGCTGCGGGAGCGGTGCCGTTCGGCGCTGTCGGCCGGTGCCTTCTCGCTCAGGGCCATCGCGTGGGCCGCTCGAGGCGTCGCGTGACCCCGGTCCTGACAGGCTGCGGAGCGTCGCGATCTCGTTCATCACGAACGGCGAGTCGGACCGTAGCGTCTGCGACCGCACTACCACGCGGCGTGCTGGTTGCGCAACTTGACTCGCTGCTGAGGCCATGAGCGGTAGCACTCCACCAGCATCTGGTAGAGTTTCTACCATGAGTCTGAACATCAAGGACGAGGAGGCGCACCGACTCGCTCGGGAACTGGCCGAGGTGACCGGCGAGAGCATGACCCGCGCTGTGACAGAGTCGGTGCGCGAACGCCTCGACCGCTTGCGTGGCGGGGAGCGGGGGCTGGCGGATCGACTCCTGGCGATCGGCAAGGATGTGGCACCGCGGCTTCCCGAACCGTACCGATCCGCCGACCATGCGGACCTGCTCTACGGCGACGACGGCCTGCCGGGGTGATCATCGATACGTCAGCCCTGATCGCCATCCTGCGTGACGAACCGGACGCCCGTCGGTTCGCAGAGGCCATCGAATCGGCGGGCGAGCGACGCATCTCGGCGGCCACCTACGTCGAGCTCGGCGCGGTCATCGATGGCGCGCGAGATCCGGTCGCGAGCCGGCGTGTGGACGAGCTGCTGACCGCGGCAAACATCAGGATCGAGCCCGTGACGGAGGCGCAAGCCAGACTGGCGCGCGAGGCGTATCGCGACTTCGGCAAGGGCAGCGGTCACGCCGCGGCTCTGAACTTCGGCGACTGCTTCGCCTATGCGCTCGCCCGCAGCAGGGGCGAGCCGCTGCTGTACAAAGGGGACGACTTCTCAGGCACTGACATCCGCGCCGCGACTTGACGGTGGCGCGCGCCACCTTGCGCTATTACGCGACACCAAGATGAAACGGGCCGGGAACATAGCGGCTCATACCCCGAACACCTTCATGACCTCGTCGCAGTAGTGGTTGATGACCTTGATGGCGAGCTTGCCGCTCCTGTGCTTGGGGTGGGGAACGGCCGGGAGATCGTGGCGTTCACGGTATCCCGGGCCTCGTCGCTGATGTCAGCCCGGAGGGCCCGGCGTAGTCGATCGTAGGGGTCGTCGGCGCCGGTGAAGTAGGCGTGACGCACGAAGAAGGCATCGCCGTCGTAGTCGGTGTCCAGGAACCAGGCCGCGATGTCGTCGACCGACGATGAGCGCAGCACGCCGGTCGTGGGGTCGTACACGTCCAGACCGCAGACCTCCACCGTGAGCCGCCCCTCCCCCGCCGGGCGGACCTCGATGTCGGGCTCGCCGAAGACCATGAAGAGGTCGCCCGAGCCGGTCTTCTTGAGCAGCTCGTCGCTCGCCGATGGCCTGCACGAAGACGCCCGGGTACGGCTCGAGGCGCGTGAACTCGAGGCGCTCGTCCCGCTTGGTGTTCTGCACGCCCGCGCGCCGGAGGTTGTCCAGGATGGTGGTCACGAATGGGGTAGCGCACGATGGCGGGCCTCTTCTCCTCCGGGCGGGCGAACGACGAGCTCGGCGGTGGGGATGTTCGGGCGGCTGTCAGACGGGTGCGTGGTGGCTCGAACGATGGTGCGGGGCTTCATCTTCTCAGCCACGGCTTACCTGAGGCTCACTTGCGGCCAGGCTCGCGATCGTCGAAGACCGACGGCTGGGTCATGTGCCCTCCCCTGCCTCCTTTCCCACCGGCGCCTTTCGGAATGGGTTCTCGACGCGGACGGAACCGTACATGCCGCCGTCGGTCATGTCTTCAGACAGCACTCGTCCGCATCCTGATGCCTCGGCAGCCGTGATGATCAACGCGTCCCAGTAGGACAGCTGCCACGCCTCCACCCCTACCATGGCAGCGTCCACGAGCCTGGCGTCGATGGGCACGACTGGCAGCCGGCTCAGCTGCGCGACCATGGCCCGCGCGTCAGCGACCGTGACCTCCCGAGAAAACTTTCGGGTCACGACGGCGTAGAACTCGCCGAGGACCTGTGCCGAGACCACGATGTCGGACTGGACGGCCCGCCGAAGGAGTTCGAGCGCCACGTTCTGCTTGTCGACGGCGCTGCGGTCGACGGCGTAGACCCAGACGTTCGTGTCGACGAACGTCCGCTCCGTCATCGCGGCGTACGAAAGACGGGACGATCGTAGATGTCCTCACGGGTCCAGGAGCGACCGTTGGGACCGCTGCTCGCGTCCACGCGCGTGGCGATCTCGAGGAACTCGGTCAAGGCGTCTGCCGTGGGTCCTTGGCCAGCGTACCGCTCCAGGTACTGGCCCACCACGGCATTGACCGAGGTTCCCTGCTCCAACGCCCGGATGCGCGCCCGCTTCAAGATCTGCTCAGGAACGGTGACCGTCAGGTTTGCCATCAATTGCCTCGTGTAGCACGGGATCAGTGTAGCACGACCAGCGCCCGCGCGCCTCGCCGGTCACCTACAGAGGGGTGGCGGGTAGAACTCGCTAGGGCGGCGGCGCGCCTCGATCTTCCCGGTCACCTTGCCGTCCGTGTCCATCACGAAGTGGCGCGCCGGCTCCATGAACGGCGAGTTGATGATCGGGTCCTCGATCGTGGCCTGCGCCAAGTTCCCTCCCCTACTCACCCACACGCGGGCGGTCCCGTCAGCCCAAGGCTAGCAGCGCGGGAGGGCGTGGGTCCATCGCCCGGCGCCGGTCATGGTGCGATGAGCTCGATGGTCGGGAAGTAGCTGCGATAGCGGCTGGCGTCACGCGTGAGCAGCCGGTAGCCTGCCACGGCCGCGTGTGCCCCGATGTAGAAGTCGGGCAGCGGCGAGCGCTTCGTCCCTCCACCACGACGGTACTGGAGGAAGACCTTGCCGGCGAGGAAAGCCGCCTCGTACGGAAGTGCTTCCCGCCGATAGAGCGCCGCTGGCAGTGCGGCCTCAAGTTCCTCGATGGCATCGAACCCGACCGACACCTCCGCGTAGATCAGCGGATCGATGACGAGCACAGCCTCGTCAGCTGTCTGTTCCAAGGTAGCGATGGACCAGTCGCCCCAGACCGGGTCGGCCGTCACGACGTCGAGGAGGACGTTGCTATCGACCAGGACCGCCGTCAATCATCGCCCCGTGTCAGGGCCATGATCTCGTCGGTGCTCATCGAGACATATCGGCCGTGGTCGCGCAGGGTGCGCACGGTCTTGGCCCCGCGAGTCAGCCGCTTGCCGCCCGCGGCCTTGACGATCACCACCGCGCCCTCCTGGACGACGAAATCGACCTCCGTGTCGGGAAGGAAGCCAGCCTTCTCCCGAACGGCCTGTGGGATGGTCACCTGGCCCTTCGATGTGATCCGCATTCCTGTCTCCAAGCAGTCTTACTGGAGACAGTAATACCACTCGTCGACTACGCGGCCAAGCTGCCGCTTGGGCCTGGCGTGTGTCGTACGTGAGGAAGGAGTCGACCTCAGACCCCAAGCGCAGCGCCGCCGCAACATGGATGGCATCCAAGGCTCGCAATGTCGCGGATCCGGTGCGGGCCGCCATGCTCGTCAGGTCGGGATCAAGCTCGACGAAGGCAAAGCGTGTCAGGACGCCAGCGACGTCAGCCTCCGGATCGACACGGGCGATCGCCTTGCCGACCTCGACCACGGAGACGCCGGCTGGTCGCCAGGATCCGTCCCTGGACCCGCGCCCGGAGCTGCTCGCTCTCTTGCTCCTGTACCAGGAGCTTCGTGATGGCCGAGGAGTCCAGGTAGAGGGCGCTCAGCGGGGGTCACCCTGACGCTCGGCGAGCAGAGCATCGGTCGCGCTCATGCCCTTCGTGGCCGTTCTCAGGGGTGGCAGGTTCGTGGTGTCGGGGTTGACCGGAAGCGTGACCTTGCCCTCAGCCACGAGACGTTGCCACGTTCCCTGTCAGGTCGGAACAGGTCCCAGGTGCGCCACCGTCCGGCCGAACGATGTCACCTCGAACGCCTCCCCTGCCTCCACTCGTCTCAGATAGTCGCGCAGCCGGTGCCGGAGGTCACGCATGCCTACCTTCGTCATGTGCACAAAGCAACACATGCTTCGCGAGCCAGAGATGGGTTCATGGCGCCGATGTGGCCGCACGCGTGGCACGGCCGTCCTGGATAGTGACGATCGCCACTCGATCAGCCTCCTCGTCGTACTCGTAGACGACGATCATCCAGCGCCACGGCCCAAGGATGAACCGAAACCGCTCCCATGGACCATGCAGCGGTGCGCCGATCCGTGGAAACCGGACCAGGTGCTGGATCGACCGCTTGAATCGCTCCTGAGTCGTCGGCGGAAGGCTGTATGTGCGAATCAAGGTCTCGAGGTCGCGTTGCGCTGTCCGCGTGACGACGACCGCCGTCACCGGTCAGAGGTCCTCCAGGGGGATCACCCTTCCTGCTCGGGCATCGGCTATCCCTGCGAGTGCCTGGTCCCAGGCCCCATCGATCCCGTCGAGCAAGGCGCTGACGTCGCGAGGATCGGGATCCGCCTCGTCCAGCGCCGACGCGAGCAGGGACCTAGCCAAGGTCCCCGGGTTGGTGTGCGTCCGCTCCGCCAAGCGATGAAGCTTCAGGGCACGCTCTTCATCCAGGATGACATTGACGCGGTTCGACGATGCAGCCATACGTCACCCTAGCACGCGCCGACACGGTTCGTGCAGTCCGATGGTCAAGGCGCCGGGTGGACCAGTGCGCTACTCGCCCACGGCTAGAGCAACAGCCTCGTCGACCGATAGGCCCCGACCATGGGCCAGCGCCTCGTCCAGCTGAGC
>JACCQX010000005.1 GCA_013813905.1 Chloroflexota bacterium | reverse complement strand
GCCCAGCTTCGCCGATGTGCTGCCGCTGGCGCGCCTCATCACCAACGACTACCTGGCGGGCACCTACGCCACCATCGACCTGGTGCATCCATCCTTCGTCTCCACCCTGGTGCAGCGGCCCAGAGTGGCCCGGCTGTTGCCCATCCAGGCCAGCCATACCGCGGAGGCCGGCATCCCGGGCAACCAGTTCATCTTCGAACCGGACGCCGCGTCCGTACTGGAGTCGCTGCTGCCGCGCTACGTGGCCACGCGCATCTACCAGGCCGTGCTGGAGGTGACCGCCAGCGAGCAGTCGTCCCGGATGGTGGCCATGAAGAACGCCACGGAGAACGCCCAGGAGCTGATCGAGGACCTGACGCTCACCTACAACAAGGTCCGCCAGACCAACATCACCCGCGAGATGATCGAGATCGCGACCGGGGCCAGCGCGTCCTAGCCGCTCCAGGAGGAACACCACGACCATGGCCGCCGTAACCCCCGAACCGACCAGCACCGAACCGCGCACGACCGCTGCGCCACTCAGCGCCACTCCCACCAAGCGCGCCACCGGGCGCATCATCGCCATCACCGGCCCGGTCGTGGATATCGAGTTCCCCTCCGGGCAGCTGCCCGCCATCTACAACGCCGTGGAGATCCTGCGTCCGGGCGACCCGCTCGTGGCGGAGGTCCAGGGCCATCTGGGCAACGACTGGGTGCGGGCCATCGCCATGACCGCCACGGACGGTCTGTCGCGTGGCGTGGAGGCTGTCGACACCGGCGGGCCCATCACCGTGCCGGTCGGCGAGGCGACCCTGGGTCGCGTCTTCAACGTGCTGGGCCAGCCCATCGACGGCAAGGGCGAGGTCAAGGCCGAGGAGTCCTATCCCATCCACCGTTCGGCGCCCTCCTTCGAGGAGCAGGCCACCGCCACCGAGGTCTTCGAGACGGGCATCAAGGTCATCGATCTCATCGCGCCCTTCGCCAAGGGCGGCAAGGTGGGCGTCTTCGGCGGGGCCGGCGTGGGCAAGACGGTCATCATCCAGGAGCTGATCCGCAACGTGGCGCAGGAGCACGGCGGCTACTCGGTCTTCGCCGGAGTGGGTGAACGCTCCCGCGAGGGCAACGACCTGATCCATGATATGACCGAGTCGGGCGTCATCGAGAAGACCGTGATGGCCTTCGGGCAGATGAACGAGCCCCCCGGCGCGCGGCTGCGGGTGGGCCTCACCGGGCTGACCATGGCCGAGTACTTCCGCGATCAGGGCCGCGACGTGCTGCTCTTCATCGACAACATCTTCCGCTTCACCCAGGCGGGATCGGAAGTGTCGGCCCTGCTCGGGCGCATGCCGTCGGCGGTCGGTTACCAGCCCAACCTGGCCACCGAGATGGCCGGTCTGCAGGAGCGCATCACGTCCACCAAGACCGGCTCGATCACCTCGCTGCAGGCCATCTTCGTGCCCGCCGACGACTACACCGATCCGGCGCCCGCGACCGCGTTCGGCCACCTGGACTCGACCATCCGGCTGGAGCGCTACCTGACCGAGCTGGGCATCTACCCGGCCGTGGACCCGCTCACCTCCACCTCCACGGTGCTCGACCCCAACATCGTGGGCCAGGACCACTACGAGGTCGCTCGCGAGGTGCAGCGCGTGTTGCAGGCCTATCGCGACCTGCAGGACATCATCGCCATCCTGGGCATCGACGAGCTCTCCGAGGAGCAGAAGATCACCGTTTCCCGTGCCCGGCGCCTGCAGCGCTTCATGAGCCAGCCGATGTTCGTGGCGGAGGTCTTCACCGGTCGCCCGGGCCGGTATGTGACGATCAAGGAGAACGTGGCCTCGGCGCGCGAGATCCTGGAGGGCAACGCGGACGACCTGCCGGAGCAGGCCTTCTTCCTGGCAGGCACCATCGAGGACGTGCGCGAGAACGCGGCGAAGCTCGAAGCGTGACCAGGGAGCTGAGGTAGTGCCGCTCAGGCTGGAGATCGTGACGCCGGAGCGACTGGCCTACGAGGACGACGTGGACTCGGTGGTGTGCCCGGGGGCCGAGGGTGAGCTGGGCATCCTGCCGCATCACGCGCCCTTGCTCTCCACGCTGGGCTTCGGCGAGCTGCGCATCCGCAAGGGCGGCTCGGAGGAGTCGTTCGCCATCGCCGGCGGCTTCCTCCAGGTCCGCCCGGACAAGGTGGTCGTGATGGCGGAGACGGCGGACATGGCCTCGGAGATCGACCTGGAGTCGGCCGAGCATGCCCGCCGCGAAGCCGAGCGCGCCCTGGCGGAGGGCTTCGAGGAACCGGCCGACCTGGCCCGCGCGCGCGCCTCGCTCCAGCGTGCGCTGATTCGCATCCGCGTGGCCGAGCGACGTCGCCGGGAGGGTCCGCGGCAGCGCGGCTGACCACCCGATGGCTGACGCCCGACCCTTCCACTGGGAATACGAGGAGCCGCCCGTCCAGCGCGAAGCGTTTCGCGTGGAAGGTGGCCGCCCGCTGCGGGGCGAGGTGCCCGTCAGCGGCAGCAAGAACGCCTCCCTGAAGCTGCTTGCGGCGGCCACCCTGACGGGCGAGCGCTGCCGCTTCACGAACGTGCCGGAGATCGCCGACGTTCACGTCATGGTCGAGACGCTGCGAGACCTGGGCGTCGTGGTGGACCATCCCGCGCGCAACACCTACGAGGTCGCCGCCGGCGACGTCGATTGGCTCTTCGTGCCGCTCGAGGCGGCCGCCAAGATGCGCGCCAGCTTCATCCTGCTGGGCCCGCTGCTGGCGCGCTTCGGACGCGTCATCATCAGCAACCCGGGTGGTGACCGCATCGGCCGGCGCCCCGTGAACCTGCACGTCGAGGCCATGAAGCGGCTGGGTGCCGCCGTCTCCTACAAGAACGGCTATTACTTCGCCCAGGCGCCGGGGCGCCTGCGCGGCGGTCAGGTCGACTTTCCCGGCGTGACCGTGATGGGCACGGAGAACGCGATGCTCGCGGCGACCCTGGCGGACGGCCACACGACCATCCGTCCGGCGGCGCAGGAGCCGGAGGTCGACGACCTCATCGAGTTCCTGCGTGCCATGGGCGCGGAGATCGTGCGCAGTGCGCCGGACACCATCGAGGTCGAGGGGCGCCGGCGGCTGCGCGGGGCTGATCACCGCGTGATCGCCGATCGCATCGAGGCCGGCACCTTCATCGTGGCAGCGGCCGTGACCGGTGGCGAGGTCACCGTGCGGCAGGCTCCGGCGGCGCACCTGGGCGCGTTCCTGGAGGCGATGGATCGGGTGGGCGTGGCGCTCCAGCGCGACGGGGACACCATCAGGGTCCGTGGCTCCGCGGATCCGGGAGCGTATCGCGCCACCGACATCGAGACCTCGCCGTATCCTGGGCTGGCCACCGACCTCCAGCCGCCCATGGCGGTCCTGCTCAGCCGGGCACAGGGCACCAGCCACATCCACGAGGCCATCTTCGAGGACAGGCTGGAGTGGCTGGAGGAGCTGTCACGCATGGGCGCCGCCGTGGAGATGGTGGACGATCATCACGCCACCCTCACCGGCCCGTGTCGGCTGCGCGCCTCGGAAGTCGTGATGAGCGACCTGCGGGCGGGAGCCTCGCTCATCCTGGCCGCTCTGGCCGCCGAGGGCGAGAGCGTCATCCACGGCGCACATCAGGTGCGTCGGGGATATGAGGACATCGAGCGCAAGTTCCTCGATCTGGGTGCCCGCATCGCGCACGTCTCGGAAGCGTAACGTCAGCACCTGATGAAGATCGGCATCGATCTGGGTACGGCCAACATCCTCGTCTACGTCAAGGGCAAGGGCATCGTCATCCAGGAGCCGTCCGTGGTGGCGGTCAGCGAGGACAACCAGATCGTGGCCGTGGGCGACGAGGCGCGCGAGATGATCGGCCGGACACCGGGCGCCATCACGGCCATCCGTCCCATGAAGGACGGCGTCATCGCCGACTACGTCATCACCGAAGCGATGCTGCGCTACTTCATCAAGAAGGCGGGGCGCTCCTTCACCAAGCCGGACGTGATGATCAGCGTGCCCTGTGGTGTGACCAGCGTGGAGAAACGCGCCGTGCGTGACGCGGCCATCAAGGCCGGCGCGCGCGAGGCGTATCTCATCGAGGAGCCTCTGGCGGCGGCCATCGGCGCGAACGTGCCCATCAGCGGGCCTTCGGGCAACCTCATCATCGATATCGGCGGCGGCACCAGCGAGATCGCGGTCATCGCGCTGGGCGGCATCGTGGTCTCGCGCTCGTTGCGCGTGGGCGGCAATCGCTTCGACGAGGCCATCGGCTCCTACGTCCGCAAGAAGTACAACCTGATGGTCGGTGAGCGGACGGCGGAGGAGATCAAGATCAGCATCGGTACCGCACTTCCGCTGGACCGGGAGCTGCACATGGAGGTACGCGGCCGCGATCTGATCGCCGGTCTGCCGCGCACCATCCCGTTCACCAGCTCCGAGGTGATGGAGGCGCTGGAGCAGCCTCTCCAGCAGATCGTGGGCAGCGTGCGTACGGTGCTGGAGGAGACTCCGCCGGAACTCTCCAGCGACATCATCGACAAGGGCATGGTCATGTCGGGCGGCGGCGCCCTGCTGCGCAACATCGACAGATTGCTCACGCAGGTCACTGGCGTGCCCTGTCATGTGGCCGAGGATCCGCTCGACTGCGTCGCACTGGGCACCGGTCTGGCCCTGGAACACTTCGACTTCTTCAAGAAGTCGCTCGTTCAGCGCGTCTGACGCCAGTGGTGGCGGCGACTGCACACGCGACCTCCTTCGCCGACCTGCATGTGCACAGCTCCGCGTCCTTCGACTCACTGAGCCGGCCGGCCGACCTGGTCCGAGCCGCGCTGCAGCGGGGCCTGACGCACCTGGCCATCACCGACCACGAGCGCCTCGACGGGGCTCTCCGGGCGCGCGATCTGGCCCCGCCGGAGCTGCGGGTCATCGTCGGTGAGGAGGTGCGCACCGCTGGAGGTGACATCATCGGCCTGTATCTTGAGCGCGCGGTGCCCGCCGGCCTGTCCCTGGCGGACGCCGGGGCCGCCATCCGCGAACAGGGCGGCCTGGTCGGGCTGCCCCATCCCTTCGATCGCTTCCGCTCGTCGGGCGGCTCGCGGACCGGGGCGGCCGAAGAGGCGCTCCGCGAGCTGGCCGGGTCCGTGGACTTCGTGGAGGCTCACAACGGACGCGCGTTGGGCGGCGGGAACGTTCGCGCGGCTGGCTTCGCGGTGCAGCACAGCCTCCCGGGAGTGGCCGCCTCCGATGCCCACACGGTGCAGGAGGTGGGCCTGGCCTACACCATCCTGCCGGGCGATCCGGGCTCCGCCGCCGAGATGCGGGAGGCGCTGGCGGGTGCCCGTCTGGTCCTGGGCCGAGCCAGTCTCTACGTGCGCGGCTGGACACCGTTCGCCAAGCTGGTCCAGCGGCGGCGCGGCAACGGACGCATGCCGCTGGCGATGTCCGACAGAGCACGCGAACGGTCTTCCTCATGACTCGGCCGCCGGCCGAGCCGTCCGATGGCGCGGAAGAACCGGTCATCGACTATCCGCTGGTCAACGAAGAAGGCGCCGAGGCGCCGACGCCGCTCTCGCAGAGGCTGCGTGACCCGCGGACGATCATCTCCATCGTCCTGCCGCTCATCCTCATCGCGCTCATCGCCTTGACCGTCGGGAATATCGACCTCGACGAGCTGGTGGGCTCCATCACCCGCGCGGATCCGCTGCTGCTGGTGGCTGCGTTCGGGATCTACTACCTGGGGTTCCCGCTCCGCGGGTACCGCTGGGCGCTCCTGTTGCGCGGGGCGGGGATGCGCGTCTCGCTGCGGGACTCGACGGAGATCATCTTCATCGGCTGGCTGGTGAACTGCCTGGTACCGGCCAAGCTGGGCGATGTCTACCGCGCTTACCTGCTGCGCCTCAACTTCGCCGTCTCGCTCAGCCGCACGTTCGGCACGGTCTTCATAGAACGGGTCTTCGACCTCTTCACCATCGTGCTGTTGGGCCTCGCGGCCGGCCTCTGGAGTTTCCGCGACGGCCTGTCCAGGGAAGTCGTCCTGGTCTTCGGCGTGGGTCTCGTCTTCATCGGGTTGCTGGCCGTGGGGCTGTTCGTCATCCGCAACTTCGGTCGCCGGCTGATGGATCGATTGCCGCTGCCCGGGCGCGTGGTGGAGTTCTACGACCGCTTCGAGGAGGGCGTCTTCTCCATCGATCGCAGGCGCATCCCGCCGCTGGCCATCGTCACCGTGCTCATCTGGGCCACCGAGGCGATGCGCCTCTACCTGGTGGTGCTGGCGCTCGGCTTCGAGTTCCCGTTGGGCATCAGCGGCGCCTTCTTCGTGGCGCTCATCGCCTCACTGCTGACAGCCATCCCGTTCACGCCGGCGGGGTTGGGCATAGTCGAGGCTGGTATAGCCACCGTCCTGACCGCCATCTACGGTGCGACCCTGGAGCAGGCCGGCGCCATCGCCCTGGTGGATCGCGCCATCAGCGTGGTGTCCATCATCATCATCGGCAGCATCGTCTACCTGCTTTCGTCCAAGACGCGTGGCGGCCGGCCGCGGCCGGGCTAGTTGCGCTTGGGCGGCTCGCTGGAGACGGCACGCAGGACCGGATCGCTGGGGCCCAGTGAAAGCCGACGCATGCGCAGAGCGAGGTAGAGCTGGCGCTGGGACATCTTCTTGACCTTGAGCTGCGTGCGCAGCCACTCGTTGAAGGCTCGCCCTGTCTGGACGCTCATGGGGCTCCCGGGACTCGGTCGGGCCGTCGCGGGCGGCACCGATGCGCGCCTGCGGGTCACGGCGAAGGTCCGTGCCATGAGCATCTTCGGCCGCACAGGCGATCAGTCGGCAGCGCACCCGCCGACCGGGACCGTGCGTCGAGCTCGCGCCGGTCGAGCGCTGCGGGCGGCGAAGGCGCGCGCTGGCAGGCGTGGCAGGTCCCGCCCGGCGATGACGCGCCGCACTCGATCCATGTTCACCCGGTCGTAGCCCAGATCCATGCCCGGCGTCTCGAGATAGGCCGGCACGTCGACCAGGCGTGGATGCGTGAGCAGGGCCCTCATGCCCCCTTCGCCGATGCCTCCCGCGGCGATGTGCTCATGGCGATCGCGCTGTGAGCCGCACGCCGCGCGCGAGTCGTTGAGGTGGAGCATGCGCAGGTAGCGCGGTTCCAACTCGGCATCGAAGCGCGCCAGCAGCCGATCGAGGGCGTCGGGATCGTCCAGCGCATAGCCGGCTCCCCAGAGGTGCGCGGTATCCAGGCAGAACCCGAGTCGCTCGGTATCCAGACCGGCCGTCGAGGCCGCCTCCAGGATGTCGACCAGATCCTCCAGGCTGCTGCCCACGCCGTCGCCCATGCCGGCCGAGTTCTCCAGTACCAGCAGCGGCAGCTCGGGCGAGTCACCGATCCCGCGGTGCACCTCCAGCAAGCCGGCCGCCAGCCTGGCGATGCCCTCGTCGCGTCCCAGTCCCTTGTGTGAGCCGATATGGACGTTGACGAAACGGGCGCCGTAGTGGACCGCCATGCGCATCTCGGCGATGAGGCTGGCCACCGATCGGCGCCAGGACTCCTCGTCAGTGCCGCACAAGTTGATCAGATAGGAGGCGTGGATGGCGAGGGGGCCGATGTCCAGCTCGGCCAGACGCGTACGGAACCGGTCGATGCCGGTCGGTGGCTCGGGCCGGCGGCGCCACGCGGTGGGATTATCAGCGAAGACCTGGATGGCAGTGGCACCGATCTCTCGTGCCCGCTCCGCGGCCTTGAGCAGGCCGCCGGAGATCGGCAGATGCGGTCCGATGCGCCGACCGCCCAGAGCTGCCAGGCGCCGGGCGGGAAGATCGCGGCGGGCTCGCCGGACGGCGGGTGGCTTGG
The DNA here is from genome assembly GCA_013813905.1 of Chloroflexota bacterium. Lineage (GTDB taxonomy): Bacteria > Chloroflexota > Limnocylindria > Limnocylindrales > CSP1-4 > Palsa-1032. The sequence goes on along the minus strand of JACCQX010000005.1, from coordinate 11,102 downwards.
ACTTCAGGGATCTATCGGCTCCGGCCGGACGCTGACTGCCCGGACTCACCGAGATCAGGTTCGATGAGGCCGTAGTCGCCGTCGCGGCGACGGTAGAGGACACCAAGCTTCTCGTTCTCGGCGTTGACGAAGACGAAGAAGCTGTGGCCCAGATCCTCCATCCGCGTCACGGCGTCCTCCTCGAACATGGGCTCCATCGCGAAGCGCTTGAGCTTGACGATGCGCGGGCTGGAAGCGTCGGTGTCCGCGGTGCCATCGGCCAGGGAGCGCAGGATCTCCTTCTCCTCGGCTGGGCGGCTGCGGAGCCGAGGCCGCTCGCGCTGGTCGACCGCCTGCCGTTCGAGCTTGTCGACCACCATGTCCATCGCGGCGTGGTGTGAGGCGCCCGTGGCCGTGCCGTGGATGGGCCGCCCGTCGACCACCAGTGAGACATCCACGATGAACGAGTCGCCGTCGCTCTTGTGGGCCTCCATGGAGAGGACGACCAGAGCCTCGCTCCGATCGTCCAGCATGCGCTCCAGGCGCTGCATCTTGCGTTCGACGTATCTCCGGTCCCTATCGGACACGTCCAGGTTCTTGCCCCTGACGATGGTTCGCACACTCGACCTCCCGGCGGCGGATCCCAGGTTGCTGGATGCGACGGTACACGGCTCCGGCCGATGGCTGCCTCAGCGCTCTCGGGCCACGGTGATGGCGCTCACCGCGAGGGCTCCGGCGGCATGCAGGGCAGCAGCACAGCCGCTGAGAGTGGCTCCCGTGGTGGCCACGTCATCGACCAACACCAGCCAACGACCGCTCACATGCCCGGTCATGCCGGCTCGCACGGCAAAGGCACCTGCGACGTTGTGTGCGCGCTCCGCACGACCGAGCGAGTGCTGCGCCACGGTGCGCTGAGTGCGCATCAGGACCGGCGCCACCGGCAGCCGGAGATGCCGGCCCGCGACCCGAGCAAGCACTTCCGCCTGGTCGAAGCCGCGTTCGCGCCGGCGTTCAGGGTGGATGGGCACCGGCACCAGGGTGTCACCACCAACACCGACCCGCCCCCAGCGTCGGGCCAGCAGAACGCCCAGCGGCTCCGCCAGACGGCGTTCTCCGTCGTACTTCAGGGCGTGCAGCGCGGCGCGTGCCGGGCCGGAGAACGCTGCGCACCACTCGAGCTGCACGAGCCCGCGCGGCAGCGCGGTGGCCAAGCCGATGGGCACGCCGGGAGGTTCACCCAGCCGCCGCTCCAGGAGGCCGCGGCAGCCGCCACAGAGGATCTCACCTTCTTGATGGCAGCCGGGACAGCGCGGCGGCAGGAGCAGGTCGAAGAAGGCGCGCACGCGGCCATGGTGGGCGCCGGGGCTTGACCCGCTCTCTCCCTGCCCTTCGCGCGGACTTCGCCTGTCCTCTCCGCGCGCCTGGCCTGCCCTCTACCGGCTTTCGCACCGAGCCTCGTTCGCCGGGCCGGCAGCAGCCCCGGGACCAGGGCCTTATCACCCGGTGCCGGCGGACCAGGGCCGTATCATCCGGCGCGATGAGCATCAAGGCGCGGCGCGCGCCGACCCCCGCCTCGAGCCTCACCCGGACGGTTCCTCTTCGCGAGCGCCCCATCACCCACTCGCGCGGCGAGTGGACGCGGCCGCACGCGGTCTGGCTGGCCGTGATGGGGGCGATCTTCATGGTCTCCGCGATGGCGGTCCTGATCGATGCCCAGGGCTGGGGCTATGACTTCGAGGCGTACTACCTGGCCGCGCTGCGGCTGGCCCGCGGCGACAGCATCTATCAGTCCTGGACGCTGGCCGGACCGTTCCGCCCGGGTCCCTACACCTTGTACCTGTACGCGCCGCCACTGGCCGTCGCGATGCTGCCGTTCACGGCCCTCTCGCTGCCCGTGGGCATGATCGTCTGGGTCGGCCTGCGCATCGCGCTGCTGGCCATCGCCTGCCGGTTGATGCCGGTGTCATCCACGGTTCGCTGGACGACCTTCGCGGCCGCTTCCTTCAGTGCCGCCACGGTGAGCGACCTCCATCTGGGCAACGTGAGCGTGCTGGTGGCGGTCCTGTCCGTGCTGGTCTGGCGCTGGCTCGACCGACCGGCCGGGGGCGTGGCCCTGGCGGTCTCCATGTCCATCCGCCCGACCATGGGCCTGGTGCTCGTCTGGATGCTGCTGCGCCGGGCGTGGCGACCGGTGGTCTGGACCCTGCTCGCCGGCCTCCTCCTGATCGGCGCCACCATCCCTCTCGTCGGGGAGCAGGGGTACCGCGATTTCTTCCGCGTGCTGGGACACGTCAGCGACGTCACGGGCGTGCCCAACAACCTGGACCTGGGCTCGACGGTGCTGCGTCTGGGGCTACCGCCCATCATCGCCAGCCTGGCCCTGTACCTGGGTTATGCCGTGGGCCTCGGCGCGATGCTCTTCTCGCTGCGGCGTGATCGCGAGGTGGGCTACGTCGTGACCATCGGCGCGACGATGCTCCTGGCACCGCTGCTCTGGGATCACTACCTGGCCAGCCTCATCGTCCCCGCCGCATTCCTGGCGGAACGTGGCCGTCCCTGGGGCGTGGCGCTCCCGCTGCTGACCTGGCTGCCGCCGCCGTTCCTGCCGCTGGTCGTATTGGCGGCCACCGTGCTGCCCCTGCTGGCGCGTGAGCGTCAGGCGCCAGCGAGCTCCAGGCAAAGGCGGTCGCCGGGACTGACGCCGGCCGCCGCCAGCGTGCCGGCCGGCAACTCCACCACGCCTGCAGCCCCGCGCACGGGCAGCACCAGTCCCCGCCACGCGGGCAGCCCCTGACGCAGAGCGACCACCGTGCGCAGGCCCTCCGCGTCCGCTCGTGCCAGGAAGACAGCGTCGATCCGGAAGCGCATGAAGAGCATGTGGATGCTGGCCGTGGCCAGGTAAAGACCCTCACCGTCGGGCAGCCATGGCCGGCCCATGAGGCCCCGGAAACGAGCCCAGAAGGAGGTCTCCAGCGTCACCCGGGAAGCGACCACCACGCCGCGCGCCGGATCGGCCAGGCGCCACGATCCAGTGGCCAAGGTCAGAGGTTGCTGTCGCCGAAAACCGACATCAGTCCTCCGAGATCCGGATCCAGCCCTGTCTCATGGCGTAGACCACCGCCTGGGTCCGGTCGTTGACAGACAGCTTGCGTAGGATGGAGCTCATGTGATTCTTGACGGTCTGCTCGCTGATGGACAGGGCATAGGCCACGTGCTTGTTGGTCTTGCCCTGCGCGATGTTGTCCAAGATCTCCACCTCCCGTGGCGAGAGTGGCGCGAAGATCGGCTCAGCTTCCTGGCCGTAGACCGACAGCTCCCGAAATTCCTGGAGGACGCGGCTGGCCACCTCGGGGCGAGCGAAGACCGTGTCGTTGATGAGGTACTCCCCGGTGTTGACGCGGCGGATGATGGTCACCAGGTCATCGGGGCCGATGTCCTTGAGGACGAAGGCCGCCGCTCCGGCCTTGATCGCGTCGAAGAGCTGATCCTCATCCTCCAAGACGGCCAGGACGATGATGCCGGCGCTCGGCACCTCGCGCTTGATGCGTTGCGTCGTCTCGATGCCGCCCGGCGCGGGCAGCGAAAGATCCAGCAGGACGATGTCGGGGGTGGTCTGCTGGGCGGCGGCGAATGCTCCGAGGTGGTCTTCGGCCTCCGCTACGATGTCGAAGTCAGCCTCGCGCTCCAGGATGTAGCGCATCCCCATGCGGAAGAGGGCATGGTGATCGACCAGCACGATCTTCACGCGCACGTCCGGAGCGCGCCGATCGGGGCCGCCTCGCCGGCGTTCCGAGCCGCCGTAAGTCATGGCACGACCTCGGCCTCAGCGTAGAGGGTGTCGGCGCTCGGCTCGTCGACGGTTCCCGTTTCCATGACGGCCGAGTATAGGTCGTGCTCCGGGCCGTTCTTGCCTTCATGCCTCCACACAGTCGTTCGCCTGGGTCGGTCAGTGTGGCACCTCGTGTCGTCCAGCTGGAGGCAAACGGCATACAGCACGGCTCGGGGCACCGGTGCCGTGCCCTCCACCTGGGCTGGTGAGGGAAGGATGAAGACCGGCGCGGAGAGCCAGGTCGGGCGCACGTCTCCCTTCATCACCGGGACGAGCGACTCCACGATGTGCGCGCGCTCCAGGATCAGCCAGCGGACGTCATAGGTGCGCAGCGCCGTTTCGATGACGATCAGTGGATCGTCCGGCGTCACGATCCCGGCGCGTCCAGCGTGATAGCGGTACGCGCCGGCGTCCGGGCTGGCCAGACGGTCGCTCGAGGGCACATCCGCAAGTGCCACGGACATCCCCTTGCGGACGGCCTGGTCGGCAGCCCAGGAACGCGTCGTCAGGACGCTCGCCCCGACGGCCCCCAGCAGCATCGTGCCCACCGCGATGGCCGCGAACCCACGGCTGGCACGCTCGGGGTCCCAGCCGCTACGACGCGCGGCGACGACACGCACTGTCCGCTCGATGCCAACCAGGCCAAGCAGATAGGCGTGCGGCAGCAGCGCCACGGACGAGTGCAGGAACGTGCCCTGCGGAACGTGCACGGCGAAGACGAGGGCGCTGAAGGCGAAGAGGATCGCGGCGTACAGGATCCACGGCAAGAAGGCGCTGTCGCGGCGGCGCGACCAGGCGCCGACTATCACGAAGGGCGCCATGGTGATGAGCAGGGGCACGGCGGCGAAGGTACCCAGCGCTGCGCCGAGGCCAGCCACGCGGCTGCTCAGCAGGGACGCCGGCCCCTGTGCCAGGAAGCTCTCGAGTGTCGTCTGGCTGCTCACGCTGTAGAGTTCGCGGTACTCGTTGATGAAGAGGATGCGGCCGCTGGCGCTCGAGGGCGAAAGCGTCCCGAACTCATGCATCTGGCGCAGCCACCAGGGCGCCGTTACCAGCAGGAACGCGCCCGCGCAGAGCAACGCAGCACGCCAGCCGATGCGCAGGGGTTCCGGGTTCCGTAGCGACTCGAGACGATCCGACCCTGACCGCCGCCGCCGCACCAGGTCCGCCAAAAAGGCCAGCGCGAAGGGCGCGCCCAGCAGGACGCCGTCGTTGCGTGACAGCGTTGCCAGTCCGACCAACAGGCCACCCAACACGAACCAGCGGCGATCGCCGCGGATGCCTCGGGCACCGGCCCACAAGCTGAGTGCGCCCAGCAGCATGAAAAGACCGAAGTTGTCGGGCTGAGCCAGGAACGGTGATGCTGCGCCGGGGATGGCCACCAGCAGGCCCCCGACCGCGGATGTCCGCCGCGACAGGCCGGCGTCACGCCCGATGGCCCAGGTCAGCGGAGCGGTCAGCGCCGCGGCCAGCCAGAAGGGCAGCCCGGAGGCCAGCGTCGTCGGACCCAGCAGCCAGATGAAGGGCACCTGGATAAGCGCCGCCAGTGGCATCCAATGGGCATTCGAGGGGATGGGCAGGAGCCCCTCGGCGGGCAGCCGGCCGCCCACATCCACGAAATTCCAGATGTAGTCGACCTGTAGTCCGTTACCGTCCGCCAGCCCGCGCGCGAGGTTCACGTAATAGAAGGAATCGGGGTAGGCCGGATCGCCGAAGACGGCCGCCGTCAGGCCGCGAACGGCCAGGGCGACGAGGAAGAGGGCGAGGGGAAGCCACATGGCCGGTGCAGTCTAGCAATGGGTCCGTGCGCCTCCGAGGGGTACCTCTCGATCCCAAAGGACCTGCGCCGTTACCATCGCGGGCCATGCCCTCGATACCTCGCCCCAGCGTCTCCATCGTGCTGCCGGCGTATGACGAGGCGGAGCGCATCGGTCCTGCTCTGGACGAGCTCTTCGGCTACCTGCGGCGTCGCGGTCCCGAGCGCGAGCGCGGTCGCTCCGCGGACGACCTGGGCAGGTGGGACGTGCTCGTCGTGGATGACGGCAGCACAGACGGTACGGCGGACATCGTGGCGGCTCGACCAGAGGCAGCCGGCTCGGAGCCCGTCCTCCGGATGCTGCGCCGGCCGCATGAGGGCAAAGGGTCCGCGGTACGCGCGGGCATGCTGGCCGCCACCGGTGACCTCGTGGTGTTCGCCGATGCGGACCTGGCCACGCCGCCCGACCAGTTGCCCTTGCTCACCGAGGCCCTGGCGGGCCACGACCTGGCCCTGGGCAGCCGCGTGCATCCCGATGGCAGCGACCGCCGCGCCAGCCAGCCGCTCCACCGGCGCCTGCTAGGGCGTCTCTTCCACCTGCTGGCGTCCGCCTGGGTGACCGGTGACGTGCCGGACACGCAATGCGGCTTCAAGGGCTTCCGCCGGCAGGTGGCACAGGACTTGTTCAAGCGGCAGCGGATCCTGAGCATCGTCTTCGACGCGGAGGTCATCCACCTCGCGCGGCGCCGCGGCTACAGCGTGGCCGTCATCCCGGTGCAGTGGTCGGACAAGCGTGGGTCGCGCCTGCGGGTCCGGCCGTCCATGGCCTGGCGCGTGGCGCTCGACCTGCTCCGGATCCCGCTCATCCATCGGCGGGTGCGCCGTGCCCCCGGCGGTCAGGGCAGAGAGCGCCGCCCTTCGCGCTGAGGGGTCCCGGCGAGGCGCGATGGTATCCTCCCATCCTGGTTCGAACGCCCTAACGGCCGTTCGTCTCCTCACGAACACGCCCCCTCACTGGCTGATGCCCCTCCCCATCGACACCACCATCTCGCCCCCGCACACGCCCTCGAACCCGCCGGCTGGCGCCGCGGAACCGGACCACCGGACCGATGCGGCCGAGCAGACCGATGCGGCCGACCTCGTGTGCCACTCGGTGCCCTTCGAGGCGATCCCGCGCGACGCCTGGGACCGGCTCCTCGCCGCGACCCCGGCCGCGACACCCTTCAGCCGCTGGACCCTTCATCGGGCGTGGTGGGACGCGTATGGCGACACGGCCCATCAGCAGTACCTGTGCCTCACGGCCGCGCGTCCCGGCCCGGACGGCGAGCAGCACTCTGACGGAGACCTCGACGCGGACGAGCTGGTGGCCATCGTGCCGCTCATGCACCGCCACGAGGTGGAGCCCACGGACGCGGCGACCCGCACGGCACTGCGCCACTCGAGCCGCCAGGTCTCCGCGGTCTCGCCGGACGCCAAGGCCATCTTCATGGGCGCCTCCTATCACGCCGATTACGCCACGGCGCTGGCGGCACCGGCGGACCTCCCGGCCGTGGCACAGGCCCTCGTGGCGAGCCTGGCCGGACCACCCGACCCGGACCATGGCCATCAGCCGTGGGACGTGGTGGACCTGCGCCGGCTGCGCGACGACGATCCGTTCCTGCCGGCCCTGGGGAGCGCCTTCCAGGACGCCGCGGCCACGCACGAGTGGCAGGTGCTGCGCGAGGAGGAAGATGTCTGCCCCGTCGCCACGCTGCCGGGGGACGGCGACTGGGAGGCCTACCTGGCGGGCCTGAGCAAGAAGTCGCGCCACGAGATCCGGCGCAAGATGCGGCGGGCGGAGTCAGTCGGGCCGGTGGATTTCCGGCTGGTCGAGCCCAGCCCGGAGGCGGTCGACGTCTTCATCGACCTGCACCAGACGCGCTGGGGGCAGGAAGGTCTGTTTCCCGCTACACCCGGGGGCGATCGAAGCCGTCGGTTCCTGCACCGCCTGGCGGAGCTGGAGGCGGCGGAGGGCGAAGAAGGGCAACTACAACTGGGGCGCGTGGAGGTCGGGGGACGCCTCATCTTCGCCACCGTGGGCTTTGACGACGGGACTACCTGCTACTTCTACAACGCCGGCATGGAGCCCGATGCGCGCGACCTGTCGCCCGGCGTGACGGGCACCGCGGCCTACGTGCGGGATCGCCTGGCGGCGGGCCGCCGCCGCTTCGACTTCCTGCGCGGTAACGAGCCCTACAAGTACGAGTGGGGCGCCGTCGACGAACCCATCCATCGGCTGCTTATCAGCCGAACGGTGGGCACATGACGGCGCCGCCCGCCACCGACCCCTGTCTCGACCAGCCGGTCCGTGCGCCCCTCACCGGCGGGCGGCGCATCGGGGTGGTGCAGCTCGTGGCCACCGGATCCAACGGCGGCGCGCAGGAGCATGTCTGGTCGCTGCTGGAACGCCTGGACCGAAGCCGCTACGACCTGTCCGTCATCACACTGAGTGACGGCGCCGCCGTGCGGCGCTTCCGTGCCCTGGGCGTGCCGGTGACGGTCATCGATGAGCCGGATGACGCCGCGGCGCTCGGGCAGGTGGTCAGCCTCCTGGCGGGGCGGCCACCCGCCGTGCTCCACCTGCACATGTACCGCGCGGAGATCATCGGCATGCGCGCCGCGCTGGCGCTGGGGGAACGTGGGCTGCCGCGACCCTACGTCGTAAGCACGGTCCACTCCAGCCGCTACCGCAGCGATGTGGATCGCGCGCTGCTGGGTGCCCTCACACCGTCCATGGATCAGCTGGTGGCGGTCAGCCGGGCCATCAAGGCCAAGCTGCGCGCCGAGGGGCGCAACACGGTGCCGGTCGAGCTCATCTACAACGGCGTGGATCTCTCGCGCTACGACCATCAGGAGGCGTGCTGCACGCTCCCGGAGGAGTACGGCTTCGCGGCGGGGACACCGCTGGTCGGCGTGGTGGCCCGCCTGGAACCGGAGAAGGGCCACCCGACGCTGCTGGAGGCGTGGCCCCAGGTCCTCGAGCGGGTCCCCGACGCGCGGCTGCTCATCGTGGGCGAGGGCTCCCGGCGGCAGGCGCTGGAAGCGCAGGCGAGGAGTCTGGGCCTGCTGGGCGACGAGTGTGAGGGGGAGCGGTGCGTCGGCACGCGAAAGGCCCGCCCCGGAGCGAAGGTGGTCTTCACCGGGCGACGGGACGATGTCCCGGCCGTGACCGCCGCGCTGGACGTGGCCGTGCTGCCCTCCTATCGAGAGGCGCAGGGCCTGGTGATCCTGGAGGCCATGGCGCTGTCCCGCCCAGTCGTGGCCACGGATGTGGGCGGGATCCCGGAGATGATCGACGATGGCGTGACGGGCCTGCTCGTGCCGCCGCGCGACGCGGGGGCGCTGGCGGGGGCGATCACCCGCCTCCTGGACGACCATCCGCTGGCCGACACGCTTGCTCGCGCCGGCCACGACCTGGTGCACGAGCGCTTCTGCCTGGAGCGCATGATCGCGGAGGTGGGCGACATCTACGAGGCCGGCGCCGCGGCCGTCAGGCGTCGTTCGGCGGGGGCACGCACGGCGGCCTGAGTCGGATCGGGGCATCACCTGCGGAGGGTGTCCGGTAGCTCGAACGGCCACATCGCCCCCCTACGCAGCGCGCGTTCTCGCAGCCAGCGCTCGGCGAGCAACCCCAGGATGGGCAGCACCACCAGCCAGTAGCCGTAGCTGGCCCAGCGGTCCAGGAATAGCACCACCAGGAAGATCGCCGCTCCCGACAGCACCATCAGTGACCAGCGCCGAACCAACAGGGAAGCCAGCGCGAGCGGCACGGCCAGGACGCGCAGTGCTGGCATGTTGAGGCTGTTCTCCGGCTCGGGATGGATCGCCGCGGCCATCTCCACGGAGCGCAGGAAGCTGGCCGGTCCCCAGGCCAGCAACGGGCTCCAGAGGATGCCCGTCACGCCGACCAGCGCGGCGACCGTGGCCACTCCGCCGTAGCCCATCGCCGCGGGGAACCAGGCCAGGCAGTAGGGCTTCACGGCCGCCGCCACCGCCAGCAGCATGCCGCCCGCGACGCGATGCCGCTCCAGCGTGACCAGGCCGGCCATGAGCAGGAAGCCCGGCAGCAAATCGTTGATCCCGGACGATCCCAGTTGGACCACGAAGATGAAGCCGGCGAAGACGCCCAGCGTCAGGAAGCTGCGCGTCAGCGCCAGCAGGGCCATCGTGCCGGCCGCGGCCAGCGCCTCGCCGGGCGCGCGCAGCAGCGAGGTGAGCACGGCCAGCGGCCCGTAGACGTAGGGCGATCCGGGCGGCTGTGACTCGGCATAGCCGATGCCGTAGGGGTTGCCGCCTGATAGCACCCTCTCCAGGGCGGCGCGGCCCACGATCAGCTGGTCGGCCGTCTCCGGCATGCCGGCGAACACCAGACGAAGCCAAAGGCCACCGGCGGCGATGGCCAGGCCCACCAGCACCGGCCGACGAAAGACCAGCCGCCTGCCCGGCACGACCGCCAACAGCAGGCCCACCGGCACGGCAGCCAGCGCCAGCCACGCCTCGGGTCGCCCGTGGTTCGCCGCATGGTTGGCGGTGGCGCCGCCCAGCAGCGCGAAGATGGTCAGGCCCGCCAGCGCCAGGATCATGTCACGGCGCGGATGCCCCTCTGGGACGGCCGTCGATCCGACGAGCGTCAGGGCCGGACGGCGCTCCAGTAGCGCTCGGCGTAGCCTTCCACGCCACCCGCCAGCGCCGCGCGGGCGTGGAAGCCGGCCAGGTCATCCAGCAGGCCCTGGTCGTTCTCGAAGAGCCGCGTGACCTGGCTGGCGTAGAGCCGGATGCCGGCCGCCTTCTGCTCCATCATCTCGCTGATGTCGCTATAGCGCGCCTCGAGGGACAGGCCCAGGGGCAGCCGGAAAACCGTGTCGAGGTCATCGGGACCCGTGAAGTCGGACCACCAGGCGTAGGGGAAGTCCTCATAGAAGGTGAGGTGGTCGACCATCTCCGGCGGCGGCATGACCCAGCGGCGCTCCTCGGCCAGCATGGCCAGGCCGACGTCTCGGCAGAGCTGGTGGTCCACGTGGCCACCGACAGCCATGGGAAAGTAGACCATCTGCGGCTCCAGGCGCAGGATCTCCTGGCGCAGCAGGTCGTACGGTGGCGGATCGTCCTCGCGCGGCTGGCCCAGCAGCTCTTCGTCGCCGACGTAGCCGCGGTAGACCGCGTCGGGCAGGTCCAGCCAGACCACGGAGGCGTGCCGGAGCCACGCGTAGCGCTCGTCCTCCGCCTTGCGGATCTCCGCAGCGTCGGCCGCCCCGAAGTCGATCCCTTCCGCTGTGCCCTGGGCGGACACGGAGTCCGCGATGGGGCGCAGCTCCGTCTCCTCATTGGTGATGTTGGCGGCGCGGGTCCAGGAGGAGCGCTGCCAGAACTGCCGCGCCTGGGTGTTGGCGCGCTCCTGCGTCACGGCGATCCGCTCGGGCTCCGCCAGCCAGGGCATGGTCCCCGTCGCGTCGGGCAGGACCGGGTAGTCGTTGGCGATGTTGGAGCGCCGAAAGACCT
>JACCQX010000182.1 GCA_013813905.1 Chloroflexota bacterium | reverse complement strand
TGAGCTGGCAGCGTGGCAGCGTGTCTCCGTGCACGCCGTGGTCACCACCTTCGACGGCGTCCGTCAGGTGCTGACGCCGCCTCCGCGCCACGTGCGGGAAGCACTGGCCATCCTGGGCCCGATCGTGGATACGCTCGATGCCACCAGCGACGTGCTCATGTCAGCGGTCGTCGCCTACGATCGGACGGGCGCCTTGGGCGGACGTGTCTGGATCCAGAGGCACATGACGGACCAGGAGGTCCGTCGTCTCTTCCGCGAGCTCGCCGACCACGGCTCTCGGCCCTGAGGTCACGAACGCGGCCGCCTCGACGGGGTCGCCCTTCACTCGATGCTCGTCCGGCGTCTGAAGCGAGAGTGAAACCTCGCCACTCCCCGGGGATGCGCTGCCGTCAGTGACGGACGCGGAAGCTGTTGCTGGCCAGCGACTGCAACGGAGGTGAGTCCATGGATCAGCAGAGCGATGTCCGCCAGACGACCCTCGGTGACGAGGCACAGGCGCAGGAGCACCGCCACCCCGCGGAGGTGCACTCCCACGATCACTACCACGTCTCGCATGTGCACAAGAGCGGGGCCGGTGCCCTTACCGGCGAGTTCGAGCACCGCAGCCACTATCACGCACACGAGCACGACCACGCGCCGTACGTGCATGGCCACGACGTGTCGGAGGAGCAGGAGCTCGCCGACCACGACAAGACCGCGCACATCCACGATCACGCGGCACCCACCGGCGGGGGCCTCTAGCGGGGCCGATCACCAGGGCAGATCCCCGGGCCGGCATCGATGGTCGCACGCAGTAGCGGGGGTCGCTCCAGATTCCCATATGCGCGCCTGGGCGACGTTATCTATCGCCGCAGCCCGCAACCCCGGCGGACGGAGCGATGCGCAGCGATGCCGAAGCAGTCGATCAGCGTGGATCAGCTCGCGCAAGCGTGGTCGGGGTAGATCCGGTCCTGGCGCAGGAGTCGGATAGCCGGTCGGCCCGGATAACGTCGTCTATACGCGACGTATGACAAGACCCGCCGACTGCCGCGATGATTCGGAAGTGCCATCTCGGGGAGGGCGCGGACCTCTCAGCGAGAGCCAGGTCGAGCTACAGCCACCGGTCGCGCCCTGAGCAGATACGCACCGACGGCCAGCATCACCGCGCGCCAGCACGGCAAGCGGCAGCAGGCCCACCAGTCGAAGGCGGTTCGGGATGGTCATGTCGGGTCGTCCCACGACTCCTCCCTCCGCTGGGGGTTCGGACGCCCGTGGCAAGCGGGTGAGCTGCTCGCCTGGGGACCGTGCCATTCGGCCGGTGGAGCGACGATAACGGCGGCGAGTGAGAGAGGGATGAGTCCTGCATGAGAGTTCTCTCATCTTCCCGTGCGGGCCGAGCCCTTAGTGAACTTCACTTAGCCCGACGATCCGCCAACCAGCGGCTGATCAGTCCGGACGGTAGCGGAGCAGCGCCCCGACGCCTTCGGCATGCCCGAGAGCCTCATGCGCGTCGATGACCTGCACATCAGCCGACGTGAGGACAGCTAAGCGGACGAGCTCATTGCGGGCGTCGATGTCGAGTCGGGATGTCCTAGCCTCGGTCGCAACGTCGTCGCGGCCCTGAAGCGGCCGGGCGTCGTGGCCGTCCCCTCGCTCGGGAGCCTCGCCAGGCAGGCGGAGGAGAGCCAGGGTATCGACCGCCCCGAGTTCGAGCGTCCGGCGCGTCGCCGCGACACCCACGACGGCCAGACCGCCGGCTCGGACGAAGCCGATGATGCGATCAGCGATCGATTGCCCTTCCTCCGACTCCAGGCGCTCCAGGATCGGGCTGATCTCCTCCGCCACCTCGTCGCGCTCTGACCGGATGCCGATCCGCGCGCTCTCCGCGACCAGCTCGCGCGTCGCGGGTGAGAGTGCGTCCATGAGCGGCGTGACGGCCACCTCATCGCCGGCCAGGATCACGCGGCGTGCCCCCTCGAGCTCCACCAGGTTCTCGATGGCCGCCGCCGTCGTCCTGGCGAAGTCGGTGATGTGTTTGTCGATGTGCCGCTGGTAACGCGCCTGCGACCAACCGCCCACGGAGCGCTTGCGAAAGCTGTCGCTGCCCTCGTCGGGACCGCCGACCTCCTGAAGCGACCCGGCACGGGAGACGAACAGGCGGGCGGTGTTGGAGTCGACGACGGCGACGATCGCCGTCTCCTGCTCGTCGAGCAGCCGGGCCAACTGGAACAGGTCCGGCCGTGCGCCGGCCGCGACGCTGTCGCGGAACGGAACGCCGGCCTCCACGACCTCCCAGAGGTCATGCGCCGAGCAGGCGAAGATGGCCAGCCCTTGGGCCGCGGGGTCGAGCTCGCCGTGGATGAACGCTTCGATCCTGTCGCGATCGGCCGTGAAGGAGTCGTAGTCGTCGCCGCGTGGCCAGTACGTTCGCTCGATCTCGCGCAGTCGGTCTCGAAGCACCGTGAACGATGCCCGCCGACCGGGGCTCTGCCCGGTAGCCTGCGGACGCACGTCGAGATAGACCGACAGGATGGGCAGGTCTAGATACTCCACCTCTGCCAGCCGGCGGAGCGTCTCAGGTAGCGTCTCTGCCGCGGGTGTGGCGATCGTTGGGCCGGTCATCGCTCGGCCTCCTCCTCGGTGGCGGGCTGGCGCTCGCCCTCGTTGAGTTGCTCCGTCTCTTGGAGCTCCGCCTGCTTCTGGGCGAAACGCTCACGGTGCTCGTCGTAGATGGCGGGGGCGTCCTGTGCCTCGCGGACGCGGTCGATCGGCAGTTTTCCACTCACGGGGCAACCGTACCCCCTTCCCGCTCGCCGCTCCGCCGGCTGTTACGCCGAGGCCCTTTCAGGCGGCTTTCAGCGACGACAGGACCGGTACCGCAATGGCGCGGCGAGCGTCAGGATCCTCGTGGTGGCTTGGAAACCGTCGAGAGCGCCCGGCGAAGGGCCTCTTCCGCCTCGCTGGAGAGCGTCGTCTGGATGACGTCCCCTTTGAACTGCCGTAGCGCGGCGGTGGTCGCGTCAGCGTCCGCTTCCTTGACG
>JACCQX010000167.1 GCA_013813905.1 Chloroflexota bacterium | reverse complement strand
GATCTTGCCCAACAGTGCGAAGGGGTCCTGGCCGTTGCCCTGCGGATCGCCGCCACCACCACCGTCGCCGGTACCCGCATAGAGATAGCCATCCGGCCCGAAGGCGACCATCCCGCCGTTGTGGTTGACGGCGAAGTCGGGGATGGCCAGGAGCACGCGTTCGGAGTCGGGGTCCGCGACGCCACCCGTGGCACGGAGCTCGGAGATCGTGTTGGCGCCATCCGCGGCTGCCGTGTACATCACGTAGAAGCGGTCATCGTCCGGGTAGTCCGGATGGAAGGCGAGTCCCAGGAGGCCCTGTTCACCGCCCGCCACCACACGCTCGCTCATATCCAGGAAGGGCACCTCCGCGACGGCGCCCTCGGGGTCCACCGTGCGGATGCGACCCTCCTGCTCGACCACGTAGAGCAGCCCCGAGCCGTCACCCGCGTGCGTGATGAACGTCGGGCTCGCCAGTCCCTCAGCGAAGGGCTCGAGCCGAAGCACCGCCTCGGTGGTCGGCGATCCACTGGCAGGCGGCGGCGTTTCGTCCGTGGCTAGCGCTGGCGCGGGCGATGCCGACGGCGGTGGTATCGAGGATGAGCGCTTGCCCTGCCCGTCGGCACAGGCAGCGACGATGGATACGAGCACCAGCAGGGAGCGGCTGGATAGAAGAGTGCGAGAAGCGATACTCATGCGTGCAGTGTCGCAGCAGAGCGCACCGTCCTCAGAAGAGCAAGCCCACGCCAGGATGTGCGCTGCCTGCCATGCACCATTCACTCTGGAGTCCGCGGACGACGCGGCGACCGCGCGATCCCTGTCATCTACGGATGGGAGCGGAATTGCGCGAAACCTCACACGGCGCTGGCGCGTCCGCAGTCGGTCGAGCGGGGTTCCTGAGCGTGAAGGGCGGCCCACGGCAGGCGAGCCGGCATGTGCCGAAGCGTCCCAGGGCATCACGTCATCACTTATCACCGCCCGGAACCGTAAACGGATAAGTCGTCAGGGTGCTGCCCAGGATGGGGCAAGCGGAGGAATGGCCGCTGGCGCGCCGGGCCACTGCTCATCGTGCCCTTCCTGGTCCGGCTGCCCGACGTGCCGCCGGAATGGGCCGTCGGCCCGCCGGCTCAGTGGGTGAGCGAGAACGGCGCCTCGGAGTCGAGTCCCAGTTCCTGCGCAGCGGCGGCGGCTCGCTCTGGTGCGATGCGGCCACACCGCGCCAGCTCGGCCATGACGGCCATGGCCACCGACTCGGCATCCACCTCGAAGAAGCGGCGCAGCGCCTCGCGCGTGTCGCTGCGCCCGAAGCCGTCCGTGCCCAGCGAACGCCACGAGCCGCCCGGCACCCAGCGCGAGATGAGGTCGGGCCACGCTCGGACGTAGTCGCTCACGGCCACGATGGGACCGCGACCGCCGGGCTCGTTCAGCAGATGCGTGACGGCCGGCACGCGCGGCTCATCGGTCGGGTGAAGGCGATTCCACCGTTCCGCCTCCAGCGCCTCGTTGCGGAGCATCTGATAGGAGGTGGCGCTCCAGACCTCTGCCGCCACCCCGAACCGCTCCGCCAGCAACTGCTGTGCGTCCAAAGCTTGCTTCATGATCGAGCCACTACCCAGGATGGTGGCCGGCGTCGACGCCGTGTCATTCCCCACCTGCGGAGCGGCACGGAAGCGGTACAGGCCGCGCACGATGTCCTCGTCAGAGAGCCCCTCCGGCCGCTCGGGCATGCGCAGGTTCTCGTTGTAGAGCGTCAGGTAGTAGAAGGCGTCCTCGGGAGCCTTGCCGAACATGCGGGCGATCCCATCGCGCACCACGACCGCCGTCTCGTAGGCAAAGGCCGGGTCGTAGATCCGGATGTTGGGGATGACCGACGCGACCAGGGGGCTGTGTCCGTCCTCGTGCTGCAGGCCCTCACCGTTGAGCGTCGTGCGACCCGCCGTGGCACCCAGCAGGAAGCCGCGGCCGCGAGCGTCGGCGAACTGCCAGAACATGTCGCCGGTCCGCTGGAAGCCGAACATGGAATAGAAGATGTAGAAGGGGATCATCGGTTCGGCGTGGGTCGCATAGCTGGTGCCCGCCGCCTGGAAGGAGGCCGACGAGCCAGCCTCGGTGATCCCCTCCTCGAGCACCTGGCCGTCCTTCGCCTCGCGATAGGAGAGCACCAGGTTGGAGTCGACCGGGTCGTAGAGCTGGCCCAGCGCGGCGTAGATCCCGACCTCCTTGAAGAGCGGGTCCATGCCGAAGGTGCGTGCCTCGTCCGGGATGATGGGCACGATGCGCCGGCCGATCTGCTTGTCGCGCAGCAGGTTCCGGAGGAGCTTGGCGAAGGCCATCGTGGTGGAGGCCTCCTGCGCGCCCGAGCCCTTCATGAACTCGCCGTACACCGCATCGCTGGGCAGCTCGTAGGACTTGGGCAGGACCACGCGGCACGGGATGGGGCCGCCCAGCGCGGCTCGTCGCTCCTGCACGTAGCGGATCTCCGGGGAGTCCGGGCCGGGGTGGTAGTACGGCGCGTCCTTGAGCTTGGCGTCCGCGATGGGCAGCTCGAGGCGGTCGCGGAAGACTCTGAGCTCCTGCTCGGTGAGCTTTTTGGCCTGGTGCGTGATATTGCGAGCCTCGACCGCGGTGCCCAGCGTCCAGCCCTTGACGGTCTGAGCCAGTATGACCGTGGGGCTGCCGCGATGATCCATGGCGGCACGATACGCGGCGTAGACCTTGCGGTAGTCGTGACCGCCTCGCCGCAGCGCCTTCAGCTCCTCATCGCTCTTGTCGGCGACCAGGGCCGTGAGGCGAGGATCCCCGCCGAAGAAGTGATCACGGATATAGGCGCCGGTCTCGACGGAGTACTTCTGTGAGTCGCCGTCCAGGATCTCGCCCATCCGGTTGACCAGCGCGCCATCGACGTCCCTGGCCAGCAGGTCGTCCCACTCGCGGGCCCAGATGACCTTGATCACGTTCCAGCCCGCGCCGCGGAAGATGGCTTCCAGCTCCTGGATGATCTTGCCGTTGCCGCGCACGGGCCCGTCCAGGCGCTGCAGATTGCAGTTGACGACGAAGGTCAGGTTGTCCAGGCCCTCGCGTGCGGCGATGGAGATGGAGCCCAGGGACTCCGGCTCGTCCGTCTCGCCGTCACCGAGGTAGGCCCACACGTGGTTGTGGCTGGTGTCCTTGATGCCACGAGCGTGGAGGTAGCGGTTGAAGCGGGCCT
>JACCQX010000165.1 GCA_013813905.1 Chloroflexota bacterium | reverse complement strand
ACGAGTCGCTCGCCGGTCTTGGTGAAGGCGACGACCGAGGGGATGGTCCGCCCGCCCTCCGCGCTCGGGATGACGGTCGGTTCGCCGCCCTCCATGACGGCCACCACGGAGTTCGTGGTGCCGAGGTCGATTCCGATGATCCTGCCCATGGTCTAGTCCTCGCCTCCTGCGGCCTCGCGGCCTGTCTCGCTGGTCGTTTCGTCTGTCGCTGCGTCCGTCGTCGCGTCTTTGGGTGTCGCCGGGTTGCGGGCCACGACGACCATGGCCGGGCGCAGCACCCGGTCGCGGATGCGGTAGCCGCGCTGTAGCTCGGCCACGACCGTGCCGTCCGCGACGGAATCGGTCTCCTCCTGCGCCACGGCCTCATGCTGATAGGGGTCGAAAGGCTGTCTGTCGGCCTCGATGGGAGTCAGGCCTTCCGAGTCCAGCAGCGCCCTGAGCTTTCGGTCGATGGCCCAGACGCCCTCCGTCCACCCCAGACGGGCGAGATCAGGCGGCATCTGGCTCATGGCTCGGTCGAAGTCGTCCGCCACCACCACCACCTTGCGCAGCAGCGACTCGGTGGCCAGTCCCAAGCTGTCCAGGCGTTCCTGCTCCGTACGCCGACGGTAGTTTTGGAAGTCGGCCGCGGCCCGCTGCCAGCCGGCCCTGTTGTCCGCGGCTTCCTGCTGCGAGGCGCCCAACTGCTCGCGCAGTGCCGCGAGCTCCGCGGTCAGCGCGGCGGGCGATGTGTCCAGCCGCTCGATGCGCTCCTCGGCACGGGTCTTGCGACGGCCGGGGAAGCTCGCGGGCGGCCGTACCAAGCCTTCGTGTTCATCATTCATGCGTACAGGTGATCCACCAATTCGTTCATCAGCCCGCTGACGTAACGGACCGTGCTGATGGCATGGGGATAGGCCATGCGGGTCGGGCCCAGCACGCCGATGACCCCCGTCGCCTGGCCAGGACGCCCGTAGGGTGCCAGGACCAGCGACACGTCATGCATCTCTTCGTGATCGTTCTCGCTACCGATGAATACGTGGACATCGGAACGTCCCGCCATGAGACGCGCCAGGCCACCGATGTAGTGGCGATCCTGGAGTGCCCCAAAGACCCTCCGCAGCTTCTCGCTCTGGGAGAACTCCGGCGCGGCCATCACGTTGAGCAGTCCCTCGCTGAACAGGTCCTCCACGGAGTCGGCGTCGAAGTCGCGCATCATGGCGGCCACGCGCTCCACCACGCGGACCTGAAGCAGGGTGGGGTCGGGTTCGTCGCGCATGGCGGCCAGCGTCTGTTCGACCTCTGCCACGGAGGAGCCCGCGAGGCGCACATTGGCGGCCTCGACGATCGCGTCCAACTCCGCGCGCGTGCGCGGCTCGTTCATGTTCAGGAGCACCTGCTTGACCGGTCCCTCGGCCAGAACCAGCACCAGACTGGCCGTCCGTGAGCCGTTGGGCACGAGGTCGACTCGCCGGACGCGGCAGGCGATGGGCTTGGCCGGGGTGGCCAGCCCCGCCACATGCGTGGCCCCAGCCAGCGTCGCTGCGGCCAAACGGAACCACTGCTCCGAGGCGAACTCCACCTGGCCGAACTGGTGGCGGATCATCAGCTGCTCCACGGGGGCCAGGAGCACGGTCTCGGCGATCGACTCGACGTACAGGCGGTAGCCCGCATCGGTGGGCACGCGACCCGCGCTGGTATGCGGGTGCCCGATGTACCCCGCGGCCTCCAGCTCGGCCATGACGTTGCGCACGGTGGCGGGACTGACCTGGAGCCGGTACTTGGCGACGAGCGTCAGGCTGCCGACCGGTGCGGCGGTAGCGACGTATTCCTCGATGATGGCCCGCAGGATGGCCTCGGAGCGAGGCTCGAGCGGACCCGGTCGATCCTTGCGGCGCGCCATGGGTGCCTCGACTGGGAGCGTAAGTTAGCACTCACTAGGGAGGAGTGCTAACCGGTTGAGGCGAATGGTAGCAGTCGAGCGCGTCGAGTGTCAACGCGGGTGGCGACACCCACCAGTCAGGACCGCTGGAGGGTTCTCCCATAGGTAGCGGCGCAGGGACCGGCCACTCTCGTGGACGGCCGCGGCCAGCTCGCGGCCCACGTAGCGGAAGTGCCAGGGTTCGTAGTCGTAGCAGGTCTCATCGGACATGCCGCGTGGGTAGCTCAACAGGAAGCCGTAGCGCCACGAGTTCTCGCGCATCCAGGCACCGGCGGGCGTGCGTCCCCAGTCCTCGTACTCCCAGGGCGGCCGGAGGGAGTCGGCGCTGCGGAAGTCGA
>JACCQX010000149.1 GCA_013813905.1 Chloroflexota bacterium | reverse complement strand
TGAGGAAGCCCGGGATGTCGATGTGGCTGGGGCACTTGTTCTGGCAGGGCGGCAGGCAGTAGGCGTTGTGGTCGCTGAAGATCAGCTCCAGGTTGGTCTTGCGCACCTGGCGCAGCCGCGGCGTCTGCGTGCGCACGACCATGTCCGGCTCGCAGGTCCGGGAGCAGCTGATGGGCGGCTGGCCCTCGCCCTCGACCTCGACCACGCACATGCGGCAGGCGCCGAAGCCGGGCAGTTTCGGCTCGTAGCACAGCGTGGGCACTTCGATGCCGTTGTCGCGGCAGACCTCCAGGATGGTCTGGCCGATGCGCCCGGTGACCTGGCGCCCGTCGATCTCCACGCTGAAGGTGGGCGTGACCAAGGGCCGCTGCGGCGCCTGCGTCTCGAGCAGGCGCTCGACGCCAACGTCGGGGGCGGTGTCCTGGATCTGCGGCAGCGTATCTGTCATCGGGAGCAGCGGATCCTCGCGGCGCGACCGGGGATGATCGTCATCGGGCGGCTCCGGCCGCCACACGGAGGGGCTGGCAGACGCCGGCTGGGCATTCACCTCTGACGATGTGGGCCTCGAACTCCGAGGCGAAGTATCGCATCCCGCTCAGGAGCGGGTTCGTGGCGGTCGACTCCAGGGCACAGAGGGCGGCGTCCCGGGTATCCGCGCAGAGGTCGTCCAGCAGCTGGCGATCGGTGGGACGGGGCCGGCCGGAGGTGAAGCGGTCGCCGATCTCCGCCAGACGCCGCAAGCCGATGCGGCAGGGGATGGTCTTGCCGCAGGCCTCGTCATTGAGGTAGCGCGTCATGAGCGAGGCCATGTCCACGATGCAGGCGTGCTCGTCGGCCACCAGCACTGTGCCGGAGCCCCAGATGGCGCCGGCCTCGCCCAGTCGGTCTGGATCGAGCCCGACAGCCGACCCGTCGGGTGGCAGGAACGCGCCCGACGGCCCACCGACCAACACTGCCTTGGGCGCCTCGACCGACCCCGCCAGGGCGAGGACTTCCGTCAGGGCCGTGCCCAGGGGCACCTCCACGATGCCCGGCGTCTGCACCGCACCACTCACCTGGAGCAGGGTCGTGCCGGACTGCCCGCCGACGCCCAGCCCCGCGTAGGCCGCCGCGCCGTGAGCCACGATCCAGGGCACGGCGGCCAGCGTCTCCACGTTGTTGACCACCGTCGGTCGATCGAAGAGACCCCGTTCGGTGGGATACGGCGGACGCTGGTCCGGCTGCGCGCGCTTGTTCTCCAGGGCTCGCAGCAGCACGGTCTCCTCACCCACCACGAAGCCGCCCTGTACCTCTCGGATCTCCACGTGAAGATCGACGCGGCCGTCGATGGCCCGCGTGCCCAGGATGCCCTGCTCCTCCGCCTGCTGGACCGCCTCGCGCAGGCGTCGAGCAGCGAGCGTGGCGCTGCTCTTCACGGCCACGTACGCCTGCGTGGCACCGACCGCATAGGCCGCCAGCGCGAGTCCCTCCAGAACCGCGTGCGGGTCGCGCTCCATGAGCGTCCGGTCGAGCTGCGCGCCGGGGTCGGCCTCGAAGCCGTTGGCCACCACGAAGCGGGCACTGGGCGGTTGCTGCGCGCAGGCCCGCCACTTGCGACCGGTGGGGTAGCCGGCACCGCCCCGGCCGCGCAGACCGGATTCGGCCACGATGCGCGTCACCTCGTCGGGGCTCAACGCCGTGACCGCGCGACGGAACGAGGCCCAGCCGCCGGCCGCCTCGGCGCGGCCCAGTGTGGGTTCTTCGGCAGCTTCGCCGGCGCGCGCCAGCAGCACGGACGGCCAGTCCTGCGTCGGCTCCAGGATGCGCATCGTCAGGCCGGTCGGCTGTCGGCCAGGTGGCCGCTGCGCAGGTGCGCGGCGATCTCCGTGGCGCGTTCCGCCGTCAGGCGGGTCTGGGCCACGCCATCGACCAGCACGCGCGGGCCGGTGCCCGACGACTCGCCGCCGCAGTCGACCGTCAGCAGCCGTACCCGACCGTCGGGGCTGACGCCCTCCACGCCGGTGCCCAGGGCAGCCTCGAAGGCCGCCAGCACCCGGCCACCCCCCTGCAGCGTGCACACGGTGCAGCGGCAGACAGCCAGCTCATGCGCCGCGACCGGCTGGAAGCGCAACTGGCGGTAGGACGTGGCGATACCGTAGATCTCGCTGTACCAGGCCCCCGTCTTGTGGCTGATGTGCTGGATGGCCGCCACGGGCAGATGCCCGTAGGTCTCCTGGGTCCGCTCCAGGATGCGCAGCATCTTCCGTGGGCTGTGGTCCTCCTCGGTCAGGATCGCATCGAGGGGCGCCAGGTCGATGCCCTGCCAGGCACTGAAGGAGCGGTCGGGCACTGTTCGACCCGACCGGCGCAGCGCTGACTCCTCGCGCCGCTCGGCGTACTGCTCGGCAGGTCCCCAGTGGACGTGAAAACGATTCTTGGTGTCCACGCCGCCCATGTCGATGCATTCGATGGGGCAGGCCGCCGCGCATTGGAAGCAGGTCTCGCACTTGAGCGTGCCGAACTCGTCGTAGAGCAGCAGCAACCGGCCCCGGTGGTGCGGCGAGATGTCGACGATCTCCTCCGGGTACTGCACCGTGACCTTGGGCCGCAACATCTGCACCACGCCGAAGCTCACACCCTTGAACAGGCCCCAGCCGGGCAGGCGATCCATGAACGACATCAGCTCAGTTCCACGGCATGGACGGGTCGCGCAGGACCACGATGGCGGCGGCGGTGATCAGCAGGTTCAGCAACGCGGCGGAGATCAGCCACTTCCAGGCGAAGCCCATCAGCTGGTCCATGCGCACGCGCGGCAGTGTGCCACGCATGATCACGAACAGAGCCACCAGCGTGAATGTCTTGGCCATGAACCAGAACAGGCCGGCCACGAACGGGAAGGTCATGTACGCCCAGATGCCCACGAACAGCATCACCACGAGGTTGAAGAGCAGGAACCCGACCACCAGAGACTTCAGGAACGACCAGTCGGACTTGAGCATCCAGATGGGCAGCGTGAACAGCAGTATCAGCAGCGGCGGGCCCAACGCCACGAGGAAGAGCAGGCCCATGCCCAGCGCGCCCGGATCGAGCGCCGTGTTCAGTGTGACGTTGAAGAAGTCCAGCACCGGCTGTGCATCGAGCGGGGCGTTCCAGCCACCCAGGAAGAGGGTGGTGGTGAGCGCCGACATGATGAACAGGTTGACGTACTCTGCAAAGAAGAAGAAGCCGAAGCGCATGCCGCTGTACTCGGTGGCGAAACCGGCCACGATCTCGCTGTCGGCTTCGTTGAGGTCAAAAGGCGTCCGGCCCGTCTCCGCTGCGGCAGCGATGAAGAAGATGATCAGCCCCAGCGGCTGCTGGAACACATACCAGTCCGCGAACGTGCCGGCCTGGTTGGCCACGATCTGGTTGAGGCTCATCGTGCCGGCCAGCATCACTACGCCGACCACCGCCAGGATGAGCGGGATCTCGTAGGAGATGATGCCCGCCGCCGCGCGAAGGCCACCCAGCAGCGAATACTTGTTGAAGCTGGACCAGCCGGCCATCATCAGCCCGATGACACCCAGGCCAGCCACGGCGAAGAAATAGAGTAGCGCGATGTTCATGTCGAGCCCGAAGAGGCCCGGCGCAAAGGGGATGACCATGATGGTCATCACGGCTCCCAGGTAGGTGACTACCGGGGCCAGCGTGAAGACCGGCACATCCACGCCGGTCGGCGTGAAGTCCTCCTTGGCCAGCACCTTGAAGCCGTGCAGCGTGGAGCTCAGGATGCCCCAGGGGCCCTGACGGTTGGGACCCACGCGCAGGTTCACGAAGGCGATGAGCTTCATCTCCATGAGGATGATCACGAAGGCCGTGGGCACCGTGAACAGCAGCAGCGCGGTCGCGGCGGCGGCGAAGCGCGCGATGTCGATGTTGTCACCGACGAGCTGACCGCCCAGCCCCAACAGGAAGGGCAACGCGCCCGAGGCGAAACCGACCAGCAGCAGCACGGTGAGCAGCACCAGCAGCGCCACCAGCGGCAGCATGATCTTGCCGGCCAGCGTGAGGCGGCCCCAGGGCCGGGTGATGATGCTCACGGATCGATCCCCCGGAGCGGGTCGCAGGGGCTCACTGGTCGATGCCGGCGGCTCACTTGTCCACGCCTCCCATGATCGGGTCGACGCTGGCCATGATGGCCATCGTGTCGGCCACCAGATTGCCCGGCATGAGCAGGCCCACAGCCTGGAGATTGAAGAAGGACGGGTCGTGGATGCGCAGCCGGAAGGGCTGGTCCGAGCCATCGCTCATGCCGTAGGCCGAGTACTGGCCGCGCGGGCTCTCGATCGAGACGTAGGCGCGGCCGGGCGGGACACGCATCAGTCGCGGCACCTTGGCCATGACCGGGCCGTCCGGCATGCGGTGCAGCACTTGGTCGATGATGTGGATGCTCTGCTTGATCTCATCGAGGTGCAGCAGGTAGCGCGCGTATGAATCGCCCTCTTCCCGCGTGGGGATGGTGAACTCCAGCTCGGGATAGACGCTGTAGGGATGCGCCCGCCGCACGTCGTAGGGGATGCCCGTGGCGCGCAGGACCGGTCCGCTCAGCAGCGTGCGGCGCGCCAGGTCCCGATCGATGACGCCCAGACCGCGCGTCCGGGCCACGAAGATCTCATTGCTGTTGAGCAGCTTCTGCTGGTCCTCGATGCGCTTGAGGGCGTTGCCCATCCAGTCACCGAGCCGGCTCAGGAAGTCGTGGTTCAAATCCCCGTTGACGCCACCGATGCGCAGATAGTTGAAGAGGAGCCGCTGCCCGGTCAGGGCGGCCAGCATCTCCACGATCTCGTCGCGCTCGATGAAGCCGTACAAGATCGGCGTCAGGCCGCCCAGGTCCAGCGCCAGCCAGCCCACGAAGAGCGCGTGACTGGAGATCCGGTTGAGCTCCCAGGCCAGCACGCGGATGTATTCGGCGCGCCGCGGCACCCCCAGGTCGAGCAGCTTCTCGGCGACCATGACCGGCATCGCTTCGCTGAACATCGCGGCGATGTACTCCAGCGGGTCGCAGTTGCTGATGGCGTGGTGCCAGTCGCCGTTCTCGCAGATCTTCTCTACGCCGCGATGCAGGTAACCCAGCACGGGATCGAGGTCCACCACGCGCTCGCCGTCGATCTTGAGCACGACGCGGAGGACACCGTGGGTGGAGGGATGCTGCGGCCCCAGGTTGATGAGCATCTCGCCGTCGCGCATGGTGTAGAACTCGGCCTCGCGCTCCGTGCGCGGGGGCAGGGGCGGGATGGCGTCGTAGATGGTGCCCGGCGTCTCGACGAAGAGATCGGGGTCGTCCAACGAGCGGACGGTCTGCTCCGTGGTCATCGCGCCGGGTCCTCCCCGGAGGCGAGCTCCGCCGTCTGGATGCCCGGCGCCATGTGCCCCGCGTCGCTGCCCAGCCCTTGTCGCAGCACCGGCGTGCGGCGGTACTCGGCCGGCTGGAAGGTCTGCTCCATGTGGCGCACGCCCTGGCCCGGCGAACGGGCGGCATCGTCGGCCAGCAGGAAGTCCTTGCGCAGCGGGAAGCTCTGGTAGTCGGGCGGCATGTAGATGCGTCGCAGGTCGCGGTTGCCCTCGAAGATGATGCCGAACATGTCGTAGGCCTCACGCTCGGCCCATTCGGCGCCGTTCCACAGGAACGTGACCGATGGAGCGCGCGGGTCTTCGCGCGGCAGCCCGTCCACGATGACGCGCAGCCAATCGGGCGTGGCATCGGACCAGAGGTGATAGACGACCTGCATGACGCTGCCCGTGTCCACGCCGCAGAGGTCGGAGAGGATCAGGAAGCGGAACTCCGGATCGTCGTGGAGCAGCGTCATGACCTGGGCCACGTCCGTCGGGCTGATGCGCACCTCGGTGGTGTCCTGGCGCGCGGTGACGGGGCCCAGCAGCTGCGGGCCCAGGCGCTCCTGGAGGCGGCGCTTCAGTGCGGTGTCCGTGGCAGGACTCCCTTCGGCTGGGCTGCGGTGGCTGGGCTGCGGTCAGACGCCGACGGGAACGGTGGGACCGACGTGGCGCTCGGGCCAGTGGCCGCGCCGCTCCTTGATGAGCTGCTGAAGCTTCATCATCCCGTAGATGAGGCCCTCCGGCCGGGGCGGGCAGCCCGGCACGTAGACGTCCACGGGCATGATCCGGTCGATGCCCTCCACGGTGGCATAGGAGCGCTTGTAGCGACCGCCCGAGGTCGTGCAGTCGCCCATGGCCACGCACCACTTGGGTTCGGGCATCTGCTCCCACAAGCGGATGAGTGGCCCGGCCATCTTGGTCGTCAGGGTACCGGCCACGATGAGCACATCGGCCTGGCGCGGGCTGGCCCGGAAGGGGAACATGCCGAACCGATCCATGTCGTTGCGGCTGGTCGCGGCAGACATCATCTCCATGGCGCAGCAGGCCAGCCCTGAGAGCAGCGGCCAGAGGCTGTTGATGCGGATGAGGTCCAGGACGTAGTCCGCCTTCGTGGGGATGATGTCGAGGGCGCCCCAGCGTGCGTTGTCGCTCTTGTCACCGAGCTCCAGCTCCCGAAGGTGGGTGATCTGCGGCGGCTGACCGCCGTTGTAGGCGGTGGGGTCGGCGGGGGTCCAGGTGGAGTTGGCCACGATGATGGGCTCCACCAGCGAGTCGTCCCGGGTGGTGGAGAGCCCGTCCTGTGGGCTGCTGGGCTGGTCGGCGGCCATGGCCGGGGGCTCGTGGCGCGGCTCGAGCGGCTGACCGCCACTCGTCACGGATGGCTGGATGACCGGCCGGTCGTCGTTTACTTCCATGTCAGGACGCCCTTTCTCCAGGCATAACCGAGCCCTAGCTCCAGGATGCCCACGAACAGCAGCATCGCGACGAAGCCGCCCAGGAGCAGGTCCCCGAAGACCAGCGCCCAGAGCAGGATGAAGATGACCTCGATATCGAAGGCCACGAAGAGCAGGGCATAGATGTAGAAGGAGAGGCCGAAACGGCCCCACGTGTCGCCGAACGTATCGATGCCCGATTCGTAGGGCAGACCCTTGTGCCGGTCACCCTTCGTGCGATGGCTGAGCAGCCAGGACAGGCCGATGGTGAGGAACACGAAACTCACGCCCGCGAACGCGAAACCGAGCACGTACCAGAGTGGGGTCACCTGATCCTCGTCTCCAGGGTCCGAGCGCGCGCCGCACAGCACGGAGCAGGGTCGAGAGAGGGCCGGCGCGCTTGTCCATTCTAGCGCAGGGCGCCCCGTGGACCGCTCCTGCGCTGGCTGAGCGACGGGGCCCGCGAACGTCAGCGCAGGAGGAGCGGGATGCCGGGCCCGACGAGGGTATGTGAGCCGAGCAGGATGGGGATGGTAGCCGTGGCTGCCGAACGCGTCAGCGCGGCCAGCCACGGATCGCTCACCTCGTCCGGACGGAGGAGGTCGCTCGCGAAGCGGTCGCTGGCGGACGGCCAGGCCGATTCGTCCCCACCCAGGTGGTCGGCCAGCAGGACGCGCGAATCGATGATGGCGCCGTCGGCCAGCTCGGCGACGATCCCAGCCAGGCCCTCGGGACCGCGTTCGGCCAGGAGCCGGCCGAGCGTCGCTCGCGGCGGCCGATGCAAGGTTGTCGACGGCGGCCGGGGAGAGTGCCTTTCCTCGGCGCGCTCGGGCGCTGCTTCCGGCGCGATGGCCAGCGGCGACGACGCCCGAAGGCCTCGTTCCTCGGCCAGGAAGCGGACCCGACAACGGACGTTGCGCTCCAGCCAGCCCAGCGTGCGCGACCCGCTCCTGCCCAAGACCAGCAGCTCGCGCCGGGGATCGGCCGCCAGCGCCCGGAGCGACTCCCGCTGCGGCACGGTCAGGTCGTGCTGTGCGGCCAGCGCCACGAGCCCCTCCGGGGCACGGTCGGCCAGCGTGATGAGCGCCAGGTCGAGGGGCGTGTCCAGGTCGAGCGCCAGGCGGCCACGCCCGGGCAGCTCGCTGACCACGAAGCCGGCCTGCTCCTCCAGCCAGCGAGGCAGCGCGTTGTCCGAGGGCAGCGCCGGGAGGGAGCGCAGGGCCCTCGCGTCCGAGACGGCGCACACGTCCGAGGAGTAGCGGTTGTTTGTGGCGGCTCGCCGGCCGGGTCGCGCCGCGATCTTGATCAGACGCTCCGCATCGCGTGCCTGGAGCAGCGGCACGGCGCCGCTGCCCATCACCACGAGGCGACGTATGCGTTGCTTCTCCATGAGACGGGCCAGCCTGCTCCCGAAGCCTGCTGCGCCTGCGGCGGCGCTCGGTGGCGCGTCCTCTCGGCCCGGCACTATGAGCACTCGACTCGCGCCCGCCTCTCCCCAGAGGTCGAGCTGGTGTTCCAGGAGTCGCGAGCGCGCCCCGGCCAGCAGGCGCACCAGAGGCGCATCGTCGTCGCGTGGTGCGTGGTGGAAGATGACGACGTCGACACCGGCCATGGCCGGCGAGTCTAGAGGAGGGACCGAGCGCCTCGATGCCACACGTGCGTGCTCATGTGGGCCTGGGCGGCAACCTGGGTGACACCGAGCGGACGCTGGCCGCCGGGGTCCACGCACTGGCGGCGCTGCCCGATGCTCGCGTCCGAGGCGTGTCGCGGCTGTATGCCACAGCGCCGGTCGGTGTCACGGATCAGGCCGAGTTCCGCAACGCGGTCGTGGCACTGGACGTGCCCGCGGGACCGGATCCGGAGACTGGCGCCCTGGCACTGCTCTTGGCGCTCAAGGGCATCGAGCGGGCCTTCGGACGGCAGGCGCGCGAACGCTGGGGACCGCGCGAGCTGGACCTGGACCTGCTGTCCTTCGGCAGCCACCGGCTGCACGTCGAGCGTCTGATCGCGGCTCGCAGCCACGACCCTGCCCGCGGCGGTGGCGTGCAGTGGCTGGAGGTCCCTCACCCGTCGGCGGCGGAGCGCCTTTTCGTGCTGGCGCCGCTGGCGGAGCTGGCGCCGGACCTGATCCCGCCGGGCTGGACCGGGACCGTCGATGAAGCTCGACTGCGCCGCATCGAGGTGGAAGGAAGCGCCGCGGTGCGACCGGTCGGTCGCTGGTCCGCTGCGGATGGGGGCTGGCTGCCGGACGAGGTCTCAGCGCCGGACGAGCTGGCGCGGCCGCACGGTCGAGCCTAAAGGCGCACGGCGGGCGGCCGGTCCCGATCGAACATGTGCACCGTATCGACGAAACGGACCTGCTTGGACTGGTAGCCCATCACCAGCGAGTGGGTCCGCGCACCGCCGCCGAAGAAGCGCACGCCCTGGAGCAGGTCGCCCTCCGTCACGCCGGTGGCGGCGAAGACCAGCGACTCGCCCGGCGCCAGGTCCGTGGTGCTGTAGACGCGCTCCTCGTCGGGGCTGGTGCCCATGGCCTCGGCGCGTGTGCGTTCCTCGTCGGAGCGGAAACGGAAACGCGCCTGGATCTCGCCCCCCAGGCAGCGCAGCGCGGCGGCCGTGATGACACCTTCGGGAGCCCCGCCGATACCCATCACCGCGTGGACACCGGTGCCCGACACGGCGCAGCTGATGGCCGCGGAGAGATCACCGTCGGAGATCAGCTTGATGCGCGCCCCGGAGGCCCTCACCTCGGCGATGAGCGGCTCGTGACGGGGCCGCTCCAGGATCACCACGGTGATGTCCGCGTTCTTCCGGCCCAGCGCGCGAGCGATGCGTGCCACGTTCTCCGCCGGGCTGAGTCGGATGTCCACCTGGCCGGCGGCGATGGGTCCCACGCACAGCTTCTGCATGTACGTGTCGGGCGCGTTGAGGAGGCCGCCCTTCTCGCTCGCGGCGAGCACCGTGATGGCGTTGGTCTGACCCAGGGCCACCAGGTTGGTGCCCTCCAGGGGATCGACCGCGATGTCGATGGCCGGGTGGTCGTCATGGCCGACGCCCACCGGCTCGCCGATCCAGAGCATGGGCGCCTCGTCACGCTCGCCCTCCCCGATCACGATGGTGCCGCGCATCTCGACCTCGTCCATCGTGCGTCGCATGGCCTCCGTGGCCGCCTGGTCGGCGCCGTGGCGGTCACCCCGACCCATGAGCCGCGCCGAGGAGATGGCGGCCGCCTCGGTGACGCGCACCATCTCCAGCGCGAGCAGCGTTTCCATGGGGCGCCTCCGTACGGTCGGGCGCGGCGACCGCGTCCGGGGATGGATCGTGCTCAGTGGCGGAAGTGTCGTCTCCCGGTGAAGACCATGGCCATGTGGTGCCGGTCGGCGACCTCGATGGCCATCCCGTCGCGCACGGAGCCGCCGGGCTGGATGATGGCCGTAACGCCGCGCTCGGCACACAGCTGGATGGCATCGGCGAATGGGAAGTAGGCGTCCGAGGCGAGACAGCTCATGGTGGCCCGCTCGGCGGCGCGATGGAGAGCGATCTCCACGGCCACCAGGCGGCTGGCCTGCCCCGCGCCCACGCCCACCAGGGCGCCGCTGCGCGCCAGCACGACCGCGTTGGATGTCACGTGACGCACGGCACGCCAGGCGAAGAGCAGATCGTTGAGCTCCTCGAGCGTCGGCCGGCGCCTGGTCACGACGTGCAGTTGGGTCCGGTCGATCTCCAGCCGGTCGATGGTCTCCACCAGGAGGCCGCCCTCCACGCGGTGGAAGTCGAGGTTGGCGATGCCGTAGTCGGCCAGGCCGCCGGGCGGCGTGTCGGGTACCGAGATGACGGCCAGGTCGTCCTTCCGGCGAAGCACCGCGCGCGCATCGTCGGTGTAGCCGGGAGCGGCCACAGCCTCGTAGGCGTTGCGGCTGATCTCCGTGGCGGTCTCCTCATCGAGGCGCCGGTTGACCGCCACCACGGATCCGTAGGCACTGACCGGGTCAGTCTGCAAGGCGCGCCGATATGCCTCGGCCTGCGAGTCAGCCGAGGCCAGGCCGACGGGATTGCCGCGCTTCACGATGCACACCGTGGGGATGGAGAAGTCGGCCGCGATGCGGAACGCGGCATCCAGGTCCACCAGGTCGTTGAAGGACGGATCATCTCCCTGGAGCTGGGTGGCGTCGGCCAGGGAACGTGTGCGGTGCGTCGTCTCTCGATAGAACGCCGCTCGCTGGTGCGGGTTCTCGCCGTAGGGCAGGTCACGCATCTTCTCCAGCACCACCGTGAGTCGCTCCGGGAAGCGGACATTGCTGATGTGGTGAAGGTAGCCGGCCACCTGCGCGTGATAGGCGGCGATCATCGCGAACGCCTCGGCTGCCAGGCGTTGACGGGTCTCGGCGGAGACCTGGCTGAACTCGCGCATCTCCTCGACCACCGTGCCGTAGTGGGCCGGATCGCACACGGCCGCCACGCCGGCGAAGTTGCGCGCAGCGGCGGAGAGGAGGGCCACGCCGCCGACGTCGATCATCTCGATGGCTTCGTCGATGGGCACCACACCCGACCCGACCTGCGGGGCGAAGGGCTTTACGTTCACCACCACCAGGTCCAGCAGGCCGATCCCCTGCTCGGCGAGCTCCTCCAGGTCCCCGGGGACGTGCCGCCGCGCCAGGATGCCGGCGTAGACGCTGGGATGGAAGGTCTTGACCTGACCGCCGATGAGCGGCGGCGCGGAGGTAAGGGCGCTGATCGAGGCGACCTCCACGCCCTCGGTGGCCAGCGTCTCGCGTGTCCCGTCGGTGGCGAAGATCTCCACGCCCAGGTCGAGCAGGTCGCGCGCCAGGGAGACGATCCCATCACGATTCGCGACCGAGAGCAGGGCTCGCAAGCCGTGTCCTCCATCCCTCGGTCCGCAGCGGCTCGTCCTGGGCAGGACGTTGGCCGGGAGCGGCGAGTATAGCAAGGCTCTCGTGGCGCTCGGACTGCTATCCTCGGCGCACGCTCACCGAGCGGAGATGAAGTCGCCGCGGCCCGGCCCGATGACCGCCGTCGAGCGACTTCACATAAGCCCGTCGCCTGATGGAGAAGTCGTCTTGGGTCTCATGCCCTGGGATTACCTGCTTGGTCCCCCGTTCACGAACGAGCGCGGCGGATTTCCGGACCTGGCCCTGCCGCTGGTCATCGCCTCGGGAGCGTTCCTGGTCCTCCAGGTGATCCTCTACAACGTCCAGACGCGGCGTCTTCACCGCCACTTTCCGCTGGTGAACCTCCAGGAGTGGCTGCTCTGGACCGGGCTGGCCACATTTTCGTTGGTGCTCGTCTCGTGGTTCTTCCGTTTCTACTTCATCTTCCCGCTGACCGCGCTGGTGGTGGGCATCGCGACGTACCTGTGGATCAGGTTCAGGCGTTTCCCGCCCCTCATCGAGGCCTATAACCAGCAACTGCGCAGGGCGCGCTTCTACTCGCAGCAGAAGTACAAGCACCCTGAGCAGACCGTCCGACCCAAGCGCTCGGAGCGCTCGCGCCGCCGACGCCGCCGCTGACGCGCGAGGCGGCGCACACCTCATGGAGATCCGCCGTTTCGGCCCCGGGCATCGACGGGCCGAGGGACCGCCGGGCACGACCGGCATGACCGGCCAGGTCATCCACTCCGATGAGCGCGGCGTCATCTCCGAGCTGGCTTTCTCGCGTCACGGCCTGATCACGCCGCATTCGAACCCGAACCTGACCTATTTCATCGTGATCAGCGGAGGCGGCTTCGTGCAGGTCGGCGAGGAGCGCCTGCGCGTCAACCACGGGGAGGCGGTGGTGTGGCCGCCCCACGTGCTGCACGGCGCCTACACCGAGGGCTCGGAGATGCGCGCCATCGTGGTGGAGCTGCCCGACCGTGCCGACAGCGCGCTACTGCTGGAAGGCACCGCCCGCGAGTCGAGCGGCGCAGGGACGGGGACGACGCCCGCGCAGGGCGGTCTGATGGAGCATACCGTCAAGCGCGACGACTACGACAACACCGAGGGCGAGCCCTGGTAGGTCGGATCGGGGTACGGCCATGGGTCGAGTCCGACACCACCACTATCGGTACGGGTGCAACGACACCACTCTGGCCAGGGTCCACCACCCCCACTATCGGTACGGAGCCCCGCTGACGCACGATCCCGGGTCCTGCAGGCCTCTCCCGAGATCATGCGCATCGGTGAAACTGTCGCCGCAAGAGCGGCAGATAGTCGACGTGGAAGGGGTCTCGGGATCGGCAACGCGGCGACGCGGCCGTGAGCGGCTTCGTACCGATCGGGCCGGTAGGTCAGCCGCGGGCGCGGGGAGGGTCACGTAAGTCGTCGCCAAGCACAGCGCCGAGCTGGCCCAAGAGACTGGCGGTGGCACCCCAGATCTCGTGGTCGCCGAAGACGAACGCGCCGTAGCGCAGACGAGATCCGTCGCGCTCCGTCTCTACCATCCGGATGGGCGCGCCGGCCAGGAACGTGCTGACCGGCACGGACAGGATGGCCGCCACCTCCCGTTCATGGCGGCTGAGCACCGGAGCTCGCGAAGCCACGGCGACCACCGGCACCAGGAGGAAGCCGGACACGCGGACATCGACGGTGTCGAGCGTGCCCAGGATCTCCACGCCGGCCGCCACTGGGTCCAGCCCGATCTCCTCTGCGGCCTCGCGCAGTGCGGTGCCCACTGGGAAGTCCTCGGCCGGCTCGGCGGCACCGCCCGGCAGGCTGACCTGGCCGGGGTGCCGCATGTCGCCGGCCGACCGCTCCGTGAGGATCACGTGGGCCTCACCATCCGATCCGGGCGCAAGCAGCACGAGACCTGCCGCGCGGCGGGGCGCCTCGCCCACCGGACGGCCCATCCAGTCCGGCAACATCCGCGCCTGACCTAGCAGGATGGGGTCGATCGCGGCCGGATAGGCCGGGAGCGGGTCGGGCAGCGCCAGGAGCCTGCGGCGGACCTCGTCGATGCGCATGCCGTGAGGTCTAGCGTGTCAGCCTGAACGTGAACCCACGCAGTGGCGGCTCGGCATCCATGCCTCGCACGAATCCCAGCACGCGGAAGCCGCCCAAGTGGCGAGGATCCAGGAATCGTCCCACGGCAACCCGGGCCTCGACGTACGCCGCGGGGTCCACTCCCGGCGTGTCACCAAGCTCCCTCAGCAGGTCGCCTAGCCCAAGACCGACCAGGAACTCGGCCTGGCTGGTAGACCACAGTGGTTCCAGACCGGCCGCCACGGCGGCCCGCTCCACGGCCGAGAAGTCGACGTGCGCCGTCAGATCCTGCCGCCCGACGGCTCGGAACGGGTCGCTCCCCACCTCATGGCCGCCGTAGGTGAGCAAGCTGCCGGCCATCCGGCGCAACCCGTAGAGTTCGGCGGCGGGATGGCCGTAGTCGATGATCAGGACCAGGCCTGAAGCGAGATGCCGGCTCGCCTCACCGACGAAGGCGCTCCATCCGGGCGAGACATCAGCGATCTGCCCCTCGGCGAGCCTGACACCGGCCTCGGTCAGCGGGCCCGCAAGCTCGGGCGACGACAGGCCACCGAACACCTCCGCGAACCAACCGTCCTGCCAGGTGACATACAGCTCCCCGATCGCTCGACCCACTTGCTGGAGGCGATGGACCGGGAGAGCGTCGAGGTACTCATTGGCAAGGACGACGCCTGCGAGCGGGCGCTCGAAGACCGGGTCAGAGCGGTCCGGAAGGTCGAGGGCGACCCAGTCGAGCGCGTCTGCGAGCGCGGAGCGGTCCGCCCGCAGCCCATCCGAGACCGAGTCGCGAAGCGTACCCCGTCCAGCGCCGTACTCGTGGGTGGTGAACCGGGCCGGCCGCCCCAGACGCCGCCAAACCTCGTCGAGCTGCCGGCCGACGCACTGCCCGAAGAAAGGGTGCAGCTCCGGTGCCGTGAGGAAGTCCCCCTCGCGCGTCGGGCGCTTTTCGCTTGTGGCGTAGTAGCCCAGGCCTGGCGCCGTGAGCGCGAGATCCATGAAACGAGCGAAGGTGATGCGCTCCCCGGGAGCGGCCAGGATCTCGTCGCGGATCAGCTCCACGAGCCGCGGCTCGCTCTCGGCCCAGCGCTCCTCGACCGGCGGCGCCGATCCGCTGCTCAGTTGAGCCGCTCGCCGTCGTCGGGCCGACCCGGATCCATCCTGGGCAGGTCCGTCAGTCCGGGGCGCAGCCCGGCCCCCACGGGCTCAGCGTTCGCCGCACCGGCCCGTGCGTCGCGGCGGCCGGAGGAGTCGGTCACCACCACGCCATCCGGCCCCCGGAAGACGAGCAGGCGGCTGACCGGATCGGCCTCGACCTCGATCGTGCTGCCCACGGGGAAGCGGCCCTCCAGCAGCGCGCGCGCCAGCGGGTTCTCCACCAGCCGCTGTACCGCACGCTTGAGCGGACGCGCCCCGTAGACCGGGTCATAGCCCTCCGTGGCGATAAGCTGCCGCGCCGACGGCGCGAGCTCCAGGGTCAGGTCGTGATCGGCCAACCGGCGTTGCAGGTCGGCCACCAGGAGCTCCACGATGCGCGCCAGGTCCTCGCGGTCCAGCGCATGGAAGACGATGATCTCGTCTATGCGATTGAGGAACTCGGGCCGGAACGCGGCGCTCAGCGCGTCAGTCACCTGCGCCTTCATGGCCTCATACGAGCCGGCGTCTCGTCCGCCGGTCCAGCCGACTATGGAGGCGGAGCCTACGATGCTGGTCATGATGATGACCACGTCCTTGAAGTTCACCGTGCGGCCCTGGCCATCCGTGAGACGACCATCGTCGAGCACCTGGAGCAGCACGTTGAAGACGTCCGGATGGGCCTTCTCGATCTCGTCGAGCAGCAGCACCTGGTAGGGCCGCCGTCGGACCGCCTCGGTGAGCTGGCCGCCCTCGTCGTAGCCGACATAGCCGGGCGGCGCCCCGATCAGCCGTGAGACGGAGTACTTCTCCATGTACTCGCTCATGTCCAGGCGGGTCATGGCCGCCTCGTCATCGAAGAGGAACTCGGCCAGGGCGCGAGCCAGCTCCGTCTTGCCCACGCCGGTGGGTCCCAGGAAGATGAAGGAACCGATGGGGCGGCGTGGATCCTTGAGCCCGGCACGTGCCCGGCGGACCGCATCCGACACTGCGGCGATGGCCTCGTCCTGGCCGACGACGCGGTCGTGCAGCCGCTCCTCCATGTGGATGAGCTTGGCCTGCTCGCCCTCCATCAGGCGCGTCACGGGAATGCCCGTCCAGGCCGCCACGATCCGCGCGATGTCGTCCGCGTCGACCTCTTCCTTGAGCAGCCGGCGCGCCGCACCGTCCTTCTGCGCCAGCGCCTCGTCCTGCTGGCGCAAACGCTCCTGGAGCTCGACCTGGCGGCCGTACTTCAGCTCGGCCGCCCGTCCGTAATCGGCGGCACGCTCGGCCTCCTCGATCTGATGCTGGAGCTGCTCGAGCTCCGTCTTGGTGGCACGCACCTCGCCGATGGCGGCCTTCTCCGTCTCCCACTGAGACTTCAGGGCACCGGCACGCTCGCCGATCTCGGCCAACTCGCGCTCCAGCGCCTCGAGTCGTGCCCGTGAGGCGTCGTCCTTCTCCTTGCGCAGCGCCTCCCGCTCAATCTCCAGCTGGATGCGTCGTCGCTCCAGCTCATCGAGCTCGGTGGGCATCGAGTCCATCTCCATGCGCAGGCGGCTGGCGGCCTCGTCGACCAGGTCGATGGCCTTGTCCGGCAGGAAGCGGTCGCTGATGTAGCGGTTCGACAGCACTGCCGCGCCGACCAGCGCCGAGTCGGTGATGCGCACGCCGTGGTGCACCTC
>JACCQX010000099.1 GCA_013813905.1 Chloroflexota bacterium | reverse complement strand
GCGCAACTGGGCGACATCGACTTCCTGACCCAGGGCACGCTCTACCCCGATGTCATCGAGTCCAAGACCTCGGAGACCAAGGCGGCCCAGAAGATCAAGACCCACCACAACGTCGGTGGCCTGCCGGCCGATCTGCGTTTCCAGCTCATCGAGCCCCTGCGCCACCTGTTCAAGGACGAGGTGCGTACGGTGGGCCTGGAGCTTGGCCTGCCCGAGGCGATGGTCATGCGCCAGCCGTTCCCCGGACCCGGTCTGGCCATCCGCATCATCGGCGAGGTGACCGCGGAGCGGCTGGACACGCTGCGCGAGGCGGACTGGATCGTCATCGATGAGATCAAGGCGGCCGGCCTGTACCGCTCGTTGTGGCAGAGCTTCGCCATCCTCACCCCGGTGCAGAGCGTGGGCGTGATGGGTGATGGGCGCACCTATGCCAACGTGGTCGCCATCCGGGCCGTGACCAGCGAGGACGGCATGACCGCCGACTGGGCCAAGCTGCCCTACGACGTGCTGGGCCGGATCAGCGCCCGCATCGTCAATGAGGTGCCCGGCGTGAACCGCGTGGTCTACGACATCAGCAGCAAGCCTCCGGCCACCATCGAGTGGGAGTAGCTGTGTCCGCGACCGTGCCGCGTCCCGGACCGTCCTTCATCCGCGAGGAACGCGTCCGGCTGCGCGGCCCGGACGGATCGCCCGGCCCGGAGGTGCTGCTGGGCATGAACGAGCCGAGCATCATGGACGATGGCTGGTGGCTGACCACCCTGTGGGGCGTGGATGAGACGGGCGTCATCGAGGCGACGATGGTGGCGCCCCTGGCGGGGCCTCCACCGGAGCAGCCGGTCTCCCTGCTCGGGCGGATCCTGGCCGGCGCCCTGTCCGGCCTGCTCGACCAGGAGGATGGTCGACAGCTCATCCGCCTGCGCATGCTGCCGGCCGACGACGAGAGCCGGCCCTGGCGGCGCCCCCTGCTGCTCTGGCTGGCCGTGCGTTGGGATCCGGTGCGCGGAGCCGTGATGCGACCCAACGAGCTGGCCCGCGAGATCCTGCGCGCGTTCGCCCGGTCCGTTGAGGTGGCCAACGGTCCCTCGTCGAGCGGCCAGGCGTGACCGTGCTGGCACCGGGCGTGACCACGCTGCCGCTGCGCGGCTGGCGGGCTGGCGTCACGACCGCCTTCGTGGTGACGCTCGGCCGGCCCTCGCTGTGGCTCCTGGGCTCGCTGGGCTTCGCCGCCCGCGGCGGCTTCCTTTTGCTGGCACTGCCCATCATCACGATCCCCAGTCCGGTCGTACTGAGCGTCATCTTCCGAGGTCGATTCGCGGCCACGGGCATCTCCTCGGAGCTGGAACTGGTCGTCGCGCTGCTCGTCGCCGGGCTGCTCCTGGGCGGCTTGCTACTGGCCGCTCTCGCCGACGTGGCTGCCTTCGAGCGGCTGATCGGCGATCCCGAGTCGGGTGAGCTGCGGGCCGGCGTGGATGCGCGACCGCTGGAGCGCGGCGAAGGGAGGAGGCTGGTGCTGACGCTGGCCGGCATCCAGGCGCTGGCGCTGTTGCCCGCCGCGATCGTGTCGCTGGGTCTGTACCAGGGCCTGACCAGCCTGGTCATCAGCGAGGTCCAGGCGCCCAGCTCGCTGGAGACGCCGCTCGTCCTGCGCGTGCTGGAAGCTGCGCGCGATCCACTGCTCGCCTTCGCCCTGCTGCTCCTGCTCGCGGACACGCTGTACGCGCTCGCTTCGCGGGCCGTCCTGGCCCGGCATTTCCGCGTCGGGCTGCCTGGCCGGCCGCGGCCCAGCGGCGCAGCGGCCGCGGCCATCCATGGCGCGGAGCGCCTGGTGGTCCGACCGCTCCGTACGCTGGCCACCGGCGCGCTGGCCTGGAGCGTTTCGCTGGTCGTGCTGCTGCCCATCGTATGGGCCAGTTCCGTGGCCTGGGATGGGGTCCGCGGTGCGTACCTGGCGCCGGGCGGCCTGAGCGAACCGACGACCCTGCTGCTGGTCTTCCTGGTCAGTCTCGCCTTTGCCGCGATCTGGGTGGCCGGCTCGATCCTGGCCGGCTTCGCCTCGGCACTGCGCGCCGCGCTGTGGAGCGCAGAGGCGCTGCGCTGATACACTCGCCCCCGCGACGACGGCTGGAGGCCAGCTGGCCGCGCCACCGGCATGGGCAGACAGCCGGCCGTATCACCACCAGCTGAGGCAGCGACCGGATGTTCGACGACATCTTCGGCACCATCGGGGCCGAGATCGGCAAGATCTTCGAGAACCCCGCGGTGCGCCTCGGCCTTCAGGTCATCGGCATCTACATCGTCTTCATCTGGCTGGCCACGGCCTTCTGGGCCTATCGCGACCTGAGCCAGCGGACCA
>JACCQX010000103.1 GCA_013813905.1 Chloroflexota bacterium | reverse complement strand
AGGCATCGGCTGTCAGGAGGACCACGTTGCTCGGGTGACCGGCCCGGCCCTCGTCGGAGCTGTTGGAGATGAACTCGAGCGGAAAGGCGCCCCGGGTGTTCTCGGTGAGCTCGTCCGAGTCCAGATCCAGGTCACGCGTCACGGGATCGATGGCCACGTTCTCCAGGATGGTCCCGAAGCGGCGTGTCGTGGAGTAGATGTCCGGCTCATAGATGTGCGACAGGCGGATGGTCTTGGCGTAGCAGCCGCCCTCGAAGTTGAAGACGCCTTCTGGTCCCCAGCCGTGCTCGTCGTCACCGATGAGCGTCCGTTCGGGATCGGCGGACAGGGTCGTCTTGCCGGTGCCGGAGAGGCCGAAGAAGATGGCCACGTCGCCACCCTGGCCCACGTTCACCGAGGAGTGCATGGGCAACACGCCCTCGTCGGGGAGGCGGTAATTCATGATGCCGAAGGCGCCCTTCTTCATCTCGCCGGCGTATTCGGTCCCGCCGATGAGGATCTCCTGCCGCGAGAGGTGCACCAGGATCACCGTCTCGCTGGGTGTGCCGTCACGTGCCGGATCGGCCCGGAAGCTCGGCGCGTCGATGATGGTGAAGTCCGGCTGGAAGGCAGCCAGCTCCGCGGCGCTGGGGGTGCGAAACAGGTTGCGGCAGAAGATGCTGGCCCAGGCACTCTCGGTGTAGGCGCGCACGGAACGCCGATACGCCGGGTCCGCGCCCACGAAGCAGTCCTGGATGAACAGCTCCCGATCCGCCAGGTGCGCCACGATCCGAGCGCGCAACCGGTCGTAGCGCTCTTCGCTGATGGGCTGATTGAAGCCGCCCCACCAGACCCCCTCGTGACTGCCCGGCTCATCGACGATGAACTTGTCCCTGGGCGACCGTCCAGTGTGCGCTCCGGTGCGCACCACGAAGGGTCCCTCGGCGGCGATGAAGCCCTCGTCTCGCCTGATGGCATGCTCGTAAAGCTCAGCGACCGAGAGGTTGGCCGAAGCACGTCGGCCCAAGCTGGACTGGGTCGCGTCGGCGGTGAAGCCCGAAGGCGCGGTGAGGGTCTGACTCGCGGACACGTCGTCACTCCTAGCCCGGTGGGCGGGCCCGCTGGGGCCTCCGGCCATCGGCAGTGGTAGACCGGCCGCGCGTGCCTCTGACTCCGTGGGAGTCAGAGGAGTCGGCTTCCGCAGTCCAGGATGCGTTCGTCGAACGTTCGAGGCATCGTACACCGGGGCGCGTGACGGGAGCGGGACTCCACCGGCCTCGGACCTTTCAGCCGCGAGGCGAACAAGCCGGCCGTCCCTCGGCGCCTATGAGCGGCGCTGCGCCGGCTTGTGCGCGAGGTACTCCAGCAGGTCCAGCTTGGTGACCACGCCCGCCGGGCGGCCGGCGCTCACCGCCACCACTGCGCCAGCGCCGTCCGAGAGGAGCTGGAAGGCATCATCGAGAGTGGCCGTCGCATCGATGGTCGGCAGCGGTCGCTCCATGATCTCGCCCACCGTCCGCTCCACCACCTGCGGATCACGATAGGCACGCTCAAGGAGGCTCTTCTCGCTGATGGCGCCCACGATGCCTTCGATGGCCTCGTCATCGCGCTCGGTGACCGGCATCTGGCTGATGCCGTAGCGCTGGAGGGTATCGATGGCTGAGGCCACGCGATCGGTGGTGCGCGCCAGGACGACCTGCGGCACCCCGTCGCCGTGATGGCCGTTGCCCAACACCGCCATGACGCGCTCCCGGCCGGTGGGTGAGCCCAGCAGTCCGTTGGCGCGCATCCACTCGTCGTTGTACAGCTTGGACAGGTAGGACCGGCCGCCGTCCGGCAGCACCACCACCATCACCGCGTCGCGACCGGCTGGATCGGCCGTGAGCTCCCTGGCCACGCGCAACGCGGCGACCAAGGCGGTGCCGCAGGACTCGCCCGAGAGGATGCCCTCCTCGCGCGTCAGCCGTCGCGCCGCGGCGAAGGCGTCCGCGTCCGAGACACGCTCCCAGCGGTCGACCGACGCGGGGTCATAAGTGCCCGGGAAGAAGTCCTCGCCTACGCCCTCGGTCAGATAGGGCCGCGCTGTGTCGCCTGAGAGGACGCTGCCCTCCGGGTCCGCCCCGATGACGATGAGGTCCGGCCGCTGCGCCCGGAGGTAGCGGGCCATCCCGCTGACCGTCCCGCCGGTGCCCACCGACACCACGAGATGCGTGATGCGACCCTCCGTCTGCTGCCAGATCTCCGGTCCGGTGGTCCGCTCGTGGGCCAGCGGGTTCTCCATGTTGTGGTACTGGTCCGGCTGGAAGGCGCCCGGGATGTCGCGTGAGAGTCGGCGCGCCACGGAGTAGTAGCTCTCGGGCGACTCGGGTGGCACGTTGGTGGGGCAGAGCACCACCTCTGCGCCGTACGCCCGGAGCAACGTCTGCTTCTCCGCGGACTGCTTGTCGGCCATCACGAAGATGCAGCGATAGCCCTTGATGGCCGCCGCGATGGCCAGGCCGTGACCGGTGTTGCCGCTGGTCGGCTCGATGATGGTGCCGCCCGGCCGCAGGAGCCCGTCGCGTTCGGCCGCCTCGATCATGGGCAGCCCGATGCGGTCCTTGACCGACCCGCCCGGGTTGAGCATCTCCAGCTTGGCCAGCACGAGCGGCTGCCGTTCGATGGGGCCAAGGTCGCGCGTGACGCGCGTCAGCCGCACCAGCGGCGTATCGCCCACCAGGTCGAGAATCGACTCCGCGTAGTGCATCCACGCCGAGTATAGGACCGTCGACGGTTGCCACCGGTGCACTTCAGGCGGTTGCGGTGAGGTACGCGCGGCGCACGGCCAGCCGCACTGCCGGCGTCATCCGGTCGCGGGCTTGACCTCATCGGCCGGTCCGGGATCGCCGGCCGGCTCATCATGGGGCTGGTTCCGGTGGCGCCACAGGATCGTGACGATGCCGAAGATGATCAACCCCACACCGATGAGCTGCGCCGTGGGGATGCCGCCTGCCACGGTCCAGTTGTAGCCCTCCCGGAACGTCTCCAGGAACGAGCGCACCGCCCCGTACCAGATGGCCCAGAAGGAGGCCACGTCACCGTCGCGGAGTCGATGCGCGAAACGACGGCCCAGCCACATGGCCACGAAGCCACCCGTGATGGTCAGCGCCGATTCGTAGAAGAAGAGCGGATGGAAGCCCGTCGTCGCCTCGGGAAACCTCTCGCAGGGATACCGGTCCACGATGCGGTGGGCGCAGTCGATGGCGATGCCCCAAGGCGCGTCCGTCGGCGGGCCGTAGAGCTCCTGATTGAAAAAGTTGCCCCAGCGCGCGATGCCTTGCGCGAAGAACGTGCCGGGGATCACGGCATCCAGCGCGCGCCAGACCGGGATGGCCCGTGGACGGAAGTACAGGATGATGCCCAGCGCCGCCCCGGCGACGCCGCCGTAGAGCCCCAGACCGCTGTAGGGCGGCAGCACGATGGCCAGGAGGTCGTTGCTGTAGATGTGCCACTGGTCGATCACGTGGTACAGGCGCGCACCGATGATGGCCAGCACCGCGCTCAGCACCAGGACGCCGGTCACGTGCCTGGGATCGATGCCCCGTCGGGCGGCCTCCCGCTGCGTGACCAGCACCAGCACGGCCACGCCCAGCACGTACCCTAGCCCGTACCAGCCGATGCCCAGCGGCCCGAGCTGGAGGGCGATGGGGTCGGGAGTGATGTCTATCACCGGGGCAGGATAGCCGCGCTCCGCCTCTCTAGACTCAAGTGATGCAGGCCCCCGCTCGCCGCCCGGCATCGTCGGTCCTGATGGGACGCCCGATCGAGCGCGTCTGGCTTGGCCTGGAGATAGGCACGCAGGGCGTCCGGGCTGCGGCGTTCGATGCGAACGGCCTGCGGCTGGGTGCGGGAAAGGCGCCACGGCCGCCGCGCTCCCCGGAAGCCGGCGCCATGATCCATCTGCCCGATCTCGACTGGTGGGAGGGTGCCCGCGAAGCACTGGTACAGGCGCTCTCCGGTATCCGGCCGCAACGGATCGCGGGTGTAGGTCTGGCCGGCCTCTTCCCCGCGGTCTGCCTCGTGGGACCCGACGGACGGGCACGGACCCCAGGCATCCTCTATGGCGACCAGCGCACGCTGACGGCGACCGACTTCGTCGAGGAGCGCCTGGCTGGCGAGGACCTCGACGGCGACGAGGTCTCGCCGCGACTGGTCGAGTTGCTCCGGACGCTGCCGCAAGCGGCGCTGGACGACAGCCTCGCCCTCGGCCCCGCGGGCTACCTGGGCCTGCGCCTGACCGGCGTCCCGAGCATCGATCCGCACAGCGCATCTCGCTGGGGTGGCCTCGTTGGGTCGGGTGGGCGAAGCTGGGACACAGGCGCGGCGACGTCGCTGGGCATCCCCGCCTCGACGCTGCCGCGGATCGTCGCGCCGGGGAGGATGCTGGGAGCGACCACGGCGGACGCGGCGAGTGCCACCGGCATACCCGCGGGCGTACCGGTGGTCGCCGCCACCACCGACAGCCTGGCCACGATGCTCGGCGCGGGCGTGGTGCGCTCGGGCGACGCGCTGGCCTACTACGGCAGCACTGGCACGCTGCTGCTGGTCACGATGGACCTCGAGCAGGCGTTGGCCCAACCCGAGGCGCATGGCGCCGCCACGCCCTACCGGCGAGTGGCGCATGCCACGGGGAGCGGCCTCTTCGCGCAGTTCGTCCGTCGAGAGCTGCTGGGCGGCGTGGATCACGAGACGCTGAACGCCGAGGCCGCCACCGTCTCAGCCGGCTCGGAAGGCGTGCTGGTCGTGCCCTACCTCTCCGGCCGCCTGCTGCCGACGCCCGCGCCGGGACTCCGGGCCGGGATCGCCGGCATCGGCATCGGTCACCACCGCGGCC
The DNA here is from genome assembly GCA_013813905.1 of Chloroflexota bacterium. Classification (GTDB taxonomy): domain Bacteria; phylum Chloroflexota; class Limnocylindria; order Limnocylindrales; family CSP1-4; genus Palsa-1032. Next base: position 7,696 of record JACCQX010000103.1, on the reverse strand, counting down.
ATGTCTGGCGCGCCGTGCTGGAGGCCTTCGGGTGGGTCCTGATGGGCGCTCAGCAGGATGGTCAGTCGCGCGCGAGCGAGATCCAGCGCGTCACGGCGGCGGGCGGCGGCGCGCGCAGCAAGGTCTGGCGCGACATCGTGAGCGACATGACCGGCTGGCCGCAACTGGTCGCCCCGACCGATGCGACAGTGCGCGGCGCCGCCTTCCTGGCCGCCCAGGCGCTATCTGGCCCCTCGTTCGGAGAGCTGGCGGAACGCTGGCTGGCGGACCAGGTAGATGGCACAGCAGCTGATCGAGCACCTGATCACGCGGCCACGGAACGCTACCGGGCGCTCTTGCCGGCATGGACGCGCCTCGTGGAAGCCTTCGTGGCGCTGGGCGAACAGGCGCGATAGGTGAACTGCCCCGAGTCCTCCGGACGCTTGGGAACGTGATGCCAGGTAACGAAGGGCGCCGGCAGGCCACGGCGGCCGAGCTGGTGGCCGGATAGCGTGGCCGAACCGGTGCTGACGCGGCGGCCGCGCTGGTGACCGAGCTGGTGACCGTCCATGGGATGCACGAACGTGACCTGGTGGGCATCGGTCGCCCCGAGAATGTGCACTGGATGTCGGGATCGACACGAACAGCGGGAATCGGTCGGGATCGTGCAGGACACGCACGAGATCGGAGATTGGACACGCTCCACTGGCACGTTCGTGCACCAGGTGCAAGGTCGGCCCGCGACATCAGCGCTCCAGCGCCGTGGCACCAGGCGATCAGCCCCCATAGCGTTCGCGGCGTTGGGCGAATGGCCCCCATAGCGTTCGCGGCGTTGGGCGATCAGCCGCCATAGCGTCCGCGGCGTTGGGCAAATGGCCGCCATAGCTCCGAAGGAGGCCGCACCTATACTTGCCCGCGCATGAATGACGGGTTCGCCTGGTGGCTGGTGGTCCTCGGCATCGCCATCGGTGTGGGCCTCTCCTGGCTCGTCCTGGGGCGCTTGCCGCGCGCCGAGGCGGACATCGACGAGGACGAGCGAGCCCTGGAAGCAGCCTGGATCAGCGGCGCCGTGGGCGACTACGGCGGCGTGGCGCCACCCGCGCTGGTGGAGGAGATCCTGGAACTCCACGAGCACTACCTACAGGGTCCCGCGCTGGACCTCGAAGCGCACCGGGATCGCGACTCGGACGAGGCCTTCGACGAGGCGGACCCGGCGGATGGGGCGGTCAGAAGCCGCCGCTGAGCACCGGCTCTTCTGGTCGGTCGTCGCGAACGACCACGAAACGATCGCCACTGCGCCCAGCGTCGGAGGGCTCGGCCATGGGTCCCATCCAGAAGGCAGCATCCCCCACGACCTTGAGCCGTCCCACGCGGGTACGTTTGCCGTCCCGCTCGAGGTAGCAGCCGTACTCGCTGCCCTCCGGGATGGCTTCGAGCGCCTGCGACACGACGACGAGCTCGCGACTGGCGGGGTCGAAAAGGACCGAGCCGCCAGCGGCACCGGCGCCGTCGACGAGTGGGACGGTCATATGGTCGGGCTGCTGTAGCACCCGGTGCACGGCCGAAGCGACCGCGGCGGCCTGGGTGTCGGTGACCTCGACGCTGTTCGGATCCTGTGACACGAGTCCCAACGGGCCACCAAGCACGGCGCCTGCCAGGAAGAGCGCCGCGGCGAAGGCGGCCGCCAGAGCGAGCACTGCCGGCCGCGGCGTGGCGGCTCGGGACGCCGGCACGGCGAGCGGCAGCGTCGCGGGCGACGGCGATGCCACGGGCGGAGCACCGAACGGCACCAACCCGCCGGCCGGACGCGTGACTCCGGTCTCAGCGACCGCGGCGAGAGTCCGCTCACGGGCGCCGACCGGCGCACTCAGCGTGTCCGGCACGTTCTGCGCCATGGCCCAGGCCGCGATGTGCCAGGCCCGGTGCTCGGCGGCGCAGCCGGAGCAATCGCGGAGGTGTTCCCGGATCGCGGCTGCTTCCTCGGACGGCTCGGCACCAAGCGCAGCCAGGCCGCCCGGCTCCAGGAAGGTCGCCTCCAGTCGATCGAGGACCTCAGCGTGATCCATAGAGAGCCTTTCCCGCGCCTTCGGCCCCAGGCTCGTCGGTCAGCACGGCGATGCGGTCGGCTCGAGGCGCCGGTGCGACCTCTGGACCGAGCACGGCGGTGAGCGTCTGGCGGAGGCGCATCAACGCGCGACGTGTTCGCGTCTTGACCGTCCCGAGCGGCCAGTCCAGGCGCTGAGCGATCTCTACCTGGGTCAGCCCGTCAAAGTAGGCCAGCTCCAGGACCTGGCGCTCCCGCTGGGGGATCGTGCCCAGCGCGTCGCGGATCTCCGTGCGCGTCGCCGCGTCTTGCAGCATCCGTTCGGGATCCTCCGAGGCCGCTCCGGACCCCAGCAGGGTGCCGTGACTCAAGGCCCGATCCAGGCCGTTGCCGTCGCGATCGTCGTCCGCCATGACCGCGCTCAGCGGCATGGCCGGCGGCCGGCGGCCCTGATGACGCAATCGGTCGATGGCGCGATTGCGCGCGATCGTCGAGAGCCACGTCACCAGCGAGCCCTGCCCGGGATCGAACAGCTCGGCCCGATTCCAGAGGGCCAGATAGGTGTCCTGCAAGACCTCCTCCGCGATGGTTCGGTCGCCGGAACGCCGGAAAGCGGCCCGGAAGATGGCATCGGCGTGCCGGTCGTACAGCTCAGCCAGGGCAGCCGCGTCACCAGCCGCGACGGTCGCTACCAGTTGGGCATCCGAGCTTCGGGACGCGACCGGTTCCATTGGGGACTACGCGCCGTGCCGCGTGGCGGTTTCCGGTCGATCGGCCCGGCCAACGTGGAGACGCACCTGGCTGAGGGTGCCGCGCGGGAGATGTGTCTCCCGGCAGCTCACGCCGGACGGACCCACGTCGGCGCCATGCAACGTGCCGGCCGGCAGGTCCAGCCGGTCGCCCGTGCGCAGCTCGATCGACTCGCCCCCTTCCGTGAGCCGGAACGTGATCGAGCCGGAGGCTGCCACCAGCACCTTGTCGTAGTCGTGCCGGTGCTCCGGATAGTGGTCACCTGGGCCGTTCGACCAGGTCGATGCAGACTGGCCCGGATCGCGAGCGCTCAACCGAGCGCCCCGATCTCCACGCCGATGAGCGTGCCCACGAGGAACGTCACGCTCGCCGCGAGCGCGCCGATGGCGACCTGGCGCAAACCCGAGAAGACGAGGCTACGGCCGGTCACCAGGCTGACCCCGGCACCGACCACGAACAACGCCGCCAGCGCGAGACCGAAGGCGACGACCAAGGCAGTCGTGCCGGACGACAGCAGGAATGGTGCGAGCGGGATGATCGCCCCGACCCCGAAAGCCACGAAGGACGAGCCCGCAGCGCCCCAGGGCGAGCCCAGCTCGTCCGGATCGAGACCCAGCTCCTCGCGCACCTTGGTGTCCAGCGCTGCCTCCGGGTCCTGCATCAGCCGCTGGGCGATGCGCGCCGACTCCGCCGCCGGGATGCCCTTGCTGCGGTAGATGGCCGCCAGCTCGCGCTCTTCGGCGTCCGGCATGATGCGCATCTCCTCGCGCTCAAGCTGGATCTGTCGCTCGAAGAGCTCACGCTGGCTCTGCATGCTGATGTACTCGCCGGCGGCCATGGAAAAGGCGCCGGCCAGCAGTCCCGCCACGCCGGCCAGGATCACGAAACGCGAGTCTGGTGTCGCGCCGGCCACGCCCATCACCAGGGAGAGGTTCGAGACGAGTCCGTCGTTGACGCCGAAGATCGCCGCGCGCAAGGTGCCTGAGCGGCTGGCGCGGTGCCACGACTCATCCCGATCGCGGGAGCGTGGGACGGCCGGGACGGCGATCCCCGAGGCGTTGGCTGCTGCGCCTCGCTGAGAGGCCACGGGAGCGATCGCGTCAGCGCGGCCCGGCCGCGCGGCTTCGGCCAGGGCGGGCATTCCCGCGTCCAGTCGCTTCCAGATCTCCGCGTGCTCGCGCTCATCAGCAGCGATGGCCGCGACCTCCGGACCATCCTGCTCCCCGTAGGCATCCTCCTCGTCGCCCTCCAGGGCACGGACCAGGCCGGACACTGCGTTCGTGCCGAAGATGCGCGCCAGGCCGACGATCAGGCGCACCCGCGCGCTGGCGGGACCGACCTCGGGGACATGGACGCCGCCGGTGCGCAGCCGCGCTGCCCAGATGTCCGCATGCCGCCGCTCGTTGGCGGCGATGGCGCGGAACGCCGCCGCGCGCCGAGGGTCCTGCTCGATCCGTGACAAGCTCTCGTAGAGACTGATCGCGTCGCGCTCAAGCTTGAGGTTCTCCAGGCTGCGACGCTGGTCGGCGGGCTCGAGGAGGGGGGCGTCGAGGGTCACTCCGGCATCCTAGCCGAGCCTCTGCGAAGCGGGGCCGACGGCGACCCGTCGTGGCGATGACTCGCCGACGCCCGGGGAGCCCGCGCCATACCATGCGGAGCGCATGCCCGACGGACGACGAACGCTGCGCTATCTCTCGGCGATGGACGTCGAGGCGCTCATGCCCCCCGTTGTCGAGCGGATCGCCCTGGCCCGCCACGCGATGCTGGCGCTGGTCGCGGACGCCGAGCTGCCGTCCAAGCTGGGCGTGCACCCACGCGGCCCGGACTCCTTCGCACATGCCATGCCGGCGTTGCTCCGGGGCGCCGACGAGTCGGGCAGCGGCGACCTGGTGGGCATGAAGTGGGTGGTCGGCTTCCCGGACAACCGACGTCGCGGCCTACCCGCCATCCACGGCACGGTCCTGCTCAACGATCCGACCACCGGCGTGCCACTGAGCATGCTCGATGCCGGTGCCATCACAGCACATCGCACGGCGGCGGTGAGCGGCGTGGCCATCGCACGCTGGGCGCGTTCCATAGCCGATCGGCCGTTGCGCGTGGCGATGCTCGGCGCCGGTGTCCAGGCGCGAAGCCACCTGCCCGTCGTGGCACACCTCCTGCCAGGGTCGAGGCTCACCGTTCACGATCGCAACCGGGACCGCGCAGAGGCGGTCGCCGTCGAAGCCGCCGCCGGAGCGAGGTTCGCCGGAACGGGGACCGCCTCGGATCCGATCGAGGCCATCCGCGATGCGGACGTGGTCCTGACTCTGGTCTCCTTCGGCCCGGATCGGCAGAGCCTGCCGGCGGACGCCTTCCGCTCCGACGCGCTGGTGGTCGCCGTCGACTACGACATGAGCGTGCCGGCTTCCCTGGCCTCCGAGGCGGCGCTCTTCCTGGTCGACGAGATCGGCCAGTTCCGAGCCAACCGGGGGGCCGGCCTCTTCGCGGGCTACCCCGACCCTGCCGGGATCATCGGCGAGTGGCTGGAACCACAGGCGCCCGTGGAGGGACTCCCTGAAGGCTTCCCCGCGCCTGACGGTCGCGTACTCGTCACTCACCTGGGAGTCGGACTGGCGGACCTGGTCTTCGCCGACGCGTTGCTCCGTGCCGCCGAGCAGCGGGGCGTGGGTGTAGAGCTGCCTTGACGCACCACAGGACCGGGCAGCAAAGCGACCTGCTGGTCATCGGCGCTGGCGTGATGGGCACCTGGACGGCCTATCACGCCCAGCGGGCGGGCGACCGCAGCGTCACACTCCTCGATGCCTGGGGTCCCGGGCACCCGCGCTCCACGAGCGGCGACGAGACGCGCATCACGCGTGCCGCACACGGCGCCGATGCCCTCTACACGCGTTGGTCGCGCTTGGCCTTGGAGCACTGGCAGCGCTTCGAGCAGGAGCACGGCGTGGAGCTCTTCGTGCCAGCCGGCGTGCTCTGGTTCGCGCACCACGAATCAAGCTTCGAGTCGGCCTCCGTGCCGGTCCTGCGCGCGAAGGGTGTCCCCTGCGAGGTGCTGGACCCCGACGAGCTGCGCCACCGCTGGCCGGCCATCGGCACGGATGACGGTCTCCGTTTCGCGCTCTACGAGCCGGAGGCCGGCGTGCTCATGGCCCGGCGCGGTTGCCAGGAGGTCACCCAGGCGTTCCGGGAGGCGGGCGGGACGTTCGATCTGGCGGCCGTGCGGCCGGCCCGGGTGGAGGGTGCACGGCTCATTTCGGTCGAGGATCCCTCCGGCAGCAGCTGGTCGGCGGAGTCGTTCGTGTTCGCCTGCGGTCCGTGGCTGCCGCGGATCTTCCCCAAGGTGCTGGGCGACGTGATCCGGGTCACCAAGCAGGATCTGGTGTTCATGGGTCCGCCCGCCGGCGATGACCGCTTCACGGCGGGCGCCATGCCCGCCTGGGCCGATTACGACGCGGCCTACTACGGCGTCCCGGGCATCGACGATCGCGGCTTCAAGCTGGCGCCCGATCGCTACGGGCCGGTCTTCGACCCGACCAACGGCGACCGCGGGGTGGATCCCGAGTCGGTGCGGCTGGCACGGGCCTACCTCCGGCGCCGCTTCCCCGCCCTGGAGCAGGCGCCCGTCGTGGAGACGCGCGTCTGTCAGTACGAGAGCACCATCGACGCCAACTTCATCATCAGCCGCCACCCGGAACTGGAGAACGTGTGGCTGGTGGGCGGCGGCTCCGGACACGCCTACAAGCACGGACCACGCATCGGGGAGTACCTCCTGGCCCGCCTGAACGGGACAACGGAGGGCGCTCAGGACGGGCCGGCCGAGGAGCGCTTCCGGTTGGGGACGCGTGAGGCCGGTAGCGCGGCACGCACCGGCGCCGACGACATGGCGCGCACATGGGACCTCTTCTGAGCGGCCGCCCGCTGGTGCACCTTTCCGGCCCGCTCCGGCACGGCGTGTAGCCTGTCCGACATGGCGCACTGGCGGGACCAGCGGGGTCAGGAAGAAGCTCGCATCGAGGAGCTGGAACCAGTGGCGCGGCCGGCGCGCGTGGGCACCTCCCGCTCCGCGCGCATCCCCGCGCTGATCGTGGGTGCACTGCTGGTGGGGGTGGCGGCGGTCGGTGTCTCCGGTCGTACGGAGCCGCCACGGGACCCGGCCACGCGGCTCGCGGCTGCCACCGGGTCGCCCGCGCCAGCGGCCTCGAGCGGACCGACGCCGGAAGCCTCGTCACCCGACGCATCGTCATCGCGCGAAGGAGATCTCTCGCCAGCGCCGGGGCGCGGACCGGCAGGCCGCGGGCTGCTCCGCAGCGAACCGCCGCCGGAGGTGATCCCGGACCGGGACGACCTGCGGTTCTGGTTGGTGCTGCTGTCCGACGGCGAACCCCTGCTGCGGGCCGATCTGAATGCGAGCAATGGCTTCTACCAATCGGTGCGCATCGACGACTCGATGGGAGACGACTTGCGGGCGCGTCTCTTCGGACGCCTCGGGGATGACCAGGCCGTGCGCTTGACGGACATCCCGGTGCCGCGCGTGCGGCAGCGATCCCTGGATCTTCCGCTGAGCCTGGCCGAGAGCTTCATCGACGCCGCTGATCTGGGGTCGCGCGACCCCAACGGGCTTTCATCCGACCTGCACATGCGAATCCGCCTGGAGCAAGGCGCCGGCCACCCACCTTCGACCATGCTGGTCGTGGATGTCCTGACCACCGTCGTGATCAACGACGCCACTGACCCGGGCGCGGCCGCGGAGGGAGACACGGAAGCGGAGGCGGAGGCGGAGGCGGACTACGACCGCGCCCTGGCCAACGGCGCGACACGCGAAGCGCTCAGGCGCTCCTCGCGCTGCGCCCGGATGCTGGACCCGCGCATCGGTCGCTCGGAGGCGAACCTGGAGGGATGTGAACGAGCCATCGTGCGCGCCGGGCC
>JACCQX010000094.1 GCA_013813905.1 Chloroflexota bacterium | reverse complement strand
CCTGACTGGGCTCGCTGGAGCGCCTCCGTCAGGGCGGCCTCCACACGGCGAGGCTCGTCGACCTCCACGGCCCATTTCGCCAGACGACCCACGGAACCGACCAGATCGGCCTCCTGGAAGGCATCACGCCCACGGAAGCGGCGCGGCACCTGCCCGACCAGCGCGATCATGGGCACCGAGTCGGCGCGCGCAGCGTGGATGCCGATGGCCAGGTTCGCGGCGCCCACGGCACGTGTGGCGAGGCAGAGCTGCGGCCTGCCGGTCAGCTGCGTGGCCGCGGTGGCCATGAACGCGGCGCCACCCTCGTGTCGCGTGGCGACGACCTCGATGCCCGCCTCGACGAGTCCGTCCAGCAAGCCCAGGAACGACTCGCCGGGCACGGTGAAGGCGTAGCGCGCACCCCCGGCCATGAGCCGGTCGGCGATGGCACGGCCCACCGTGCGCGGCGACGGGTCAGCGATCGGCGACGGGTCAAGAGCCTCGGCGGGATCCTCGGTCACCTCCGCGGGATCCTCGGTCACCTCCGCGGGGACATCGGTCACCCCCGCGGTGGCATCCGTCACCCCCGCGGTGGCATCGGCCGGCCGAGGCGTCTCCGTAGACTCCATGTCCTCCTGGGCGCTGCTCATCAGCCGATGGGAGACTGGAGCATCAGGGTGGTGAAGGCCACCAGGACCAGGACCGTGATGACGATCATCACGATGCGGCCCGTGCGGCCGTAGGGCATCATCGGCCGATGGCCTCCTAGCGGTAGTTCTCGAACTGCAGGGCCACCGGTAGGCCCTCGGACTCTTCGCGCAGACGCGCGATGACCTTCTGCAGCTCATCGCGGCTCTTGCCACTGACACGGACCGCATCCCCCTGGATCTGCGACTTGACCTTGGGGAAGTCGTCGCGGATCATCTTGCCGATCTTCTTGGCCACGTCCTCCGGCAGTCCTCGTCGCAGACCGGCCCTTTGACGTACCGTGCTGCCGCTGGCAGGTTCGACCGTGCCCCAGTCGAAGATCTTCAGCGAGAGGCTGCGCCGTATGGCCTTGCTCTCGATAAGGTCCTGGATGGACTTGGCGCGCAGCTCAGAATCGGACCGGACCACGATCTCGTCCTTGCCCAGCTCGATCTCCGCGGTCGCGCCCTTGAAGTCATAGCGCGTGCCGATCTCGCGCCGCGCCTGATCCAGCGCGTTCATCAGTTCCTGGCGATCGAAGTCGCTCACGACGTCGAAGGAGATGTCACCCGCCACCTTCCGGCCTCCCAAGTGGTGCATACGTGCTGTCACGCCCCACGACCTTGGAGATGGGCCACTCCCGTAACCGCTGGATGAGACCAGCGGCATCAAGCTCGAAGGTCGCGAAGCCGCGCATCCGCACCCGGTCGCCGCTCGTCGCGTCGGTATAGGCCGCGTGCCAGGCAGCCAGCACGGTCCGCCCGGAGATCCAGATGCGCTCTGCATCGAACTCCACGTTCGCCTCGTTGGCCGCGATGTCGTTCCACATGGCCCGGATGGCATTGGCTCCTTGATAGGGCTCACGGAACGGGTCGTCCCGGTGCTCGGCGTCTGCGGCGTACAGCTCCATGACGGCGTCCACGTCGCGGCCTTCCCAGGCTCGTTTGTAGCGCTCGAGGACATCCTGGCCGTCCCCGTGCATCAGTGACTCCATCGGCCCAGAGTCTAGCGGGCCGTGCCGGATGGCTCTCCCAACAGCGCCACCAGGCGTTCCGCGATGACGTACGAGCGACCGCCGCCCATGACCAGCACGACGTCGCCCGCGGTAACCCGCTCAGCGAGATGGTCGGCCGTGCGCTCCACGGAACCGGGTGCGGTGGCTTTCGGCCCGCCCTGCGACGAGATGGCGCGCGCCAGGGCAGCTGCGCTGGTGATGGTGGTATCGGGATCCCGACCCGCCCAGATGTCTGCCACCACCGCCCTGTCCGCCGTGGCCAGCACCGCCGCGAACCCGTCGAGCATCTGCGCGGTGCGGTGATAGGTCAGGGGCTCGTACACCGCCCAGACGCGCCGCCGCGGGTAGCGCTCACGGACCGCCGCCAAGGTCGCGGCGATCGCGGTGGGGTGATGACCGTAGTCGTCCAGCACGGTGACTCCGCGCGGCTCACCCTTCAGCTCCAGCCTTCGACCCACGCCCGGGAATGACGCGATGCCTTCGGCGATGCCTGGGGTGGGCACGCCCAGCGCCCGCGCCGCCGCCACTACGCAGAGCGCGTTGGCGGCGTTGTGCCGGCCGCCCAGGCGAAGGGGAACGGGGCCCGGCCAGCCGTGCGACCCGGGGTCATCACTCTGGATGGTCACCTCGAGGGTCGTGGCGGGATCATGGCCGCCTGCCGAGCGGCCCGCACGACCGACCACATCGGCTGCGTCCGCAGCGGCGCCGTTAGCGTCGGCCAGTGCCACGCGTACCAGGCGCGAGGCGGCAAGGCCGGTCCGCAGGCGGTGGGCCAGCCGGGCCACTCCCGGATCGCCCACGTTCATGACGATGTGCTGCGTCCCTCCTGTCTCGGCCGCGGCAAGATCCGCCCTGCGCAGCCACATCTCGAACGAGTCGAGCACCGCTGCCTCATCGGCGAAGACATCGGGATGATCCCACTCGGCGTTGAGCACGACGCTGACCGCCGGCCGATACGGGTCGAAGTTTCCCGCGTACTCGTCCGCCTCGACCACGAACGTATCGCCGGCGCCCCAGCGGGACGTGCCCGGGGCGCCACCGGCCAGCGTGGCGGGCAGCAGCGCACCCACGAACGCCGAAGGGTCGCGGCCGGCCTGGACCAGGACGTGGAGCAGCCACCCCGACGAGGTCGACTTGCCATGCGTCCCAGCCACGGCCGCCAGGCGCTGCCCGGCGGTCATCGCCGCGTCGGCCACGACCTGTTGCCAGGCCTCCAGCGCGACCCCCAGGCGTCGCGCCGCAAGAAGCTCCGGATGGTCGGGTTCGACCGCGGTGAGGGCCTTGGTGACGGCCAGACGTTGCGCACCTCCGCCCGTGGACAGGTGATCAGCAGAGTGCTCCCAGGCAAGGGAGATACCGGCCGCCGAGAGGGCGGCGCTGTAAGGCGACGGGCCACCGCCGTCACAACCCGACACCGTGGCACCGGCGCGGTGCGCCAGCAGCGCTGCCGCCGAGGCACCGGCTCCCGCCGCGCCGACGACATGCAGCCGTTCCCCCGCCGGGATGAGTCGGGCCGAGCGGGCGGGTGCCAAGCCGGCACTGATGTCCGCGACGGTGCGCCTCACCGGGCGCATGCCAGACGCATGCGCGTCACGGGGCATCCGCCAGGCGGTCGAGCAGGAGCTTGAGGGCGGCGCCGGCGCTCGCACGCTTGTTCTCGGAGCGGTCGCCGCTCCAGAGGAAGCGCCGCACATCATGGCCAGCGGCGTCCGAGACAGCCACGTACGTCAGACCGACCGGCTTGCGGGCCGAGCCACCGGAGGGCCCGGCGATGCCCGTCACCGCCAGCGCCAGGTCCGTCCCGAACGCGGCGCGTGCGCCGCCGGCCATGGCCACGGCGGTCTGCGCCGAGACCGCTCCGTGTGCTGCCAGCGTGGCCTGAGGGACATCCAGCATGCTGCGCTTGAGTGCGTCGCCGTAGGTGATCGCGCCGCCGGCGTAGTACTCGCTGGATCCCGCGATCTCGGTCAGCAGATGCCCTATCAGCCCGCCCGTGCAGCTCTCGGCGGTGGAGAGGGAGCGACCTCTCTCCAGGCAAGCGGCTTGGACATGCCGACAGATGTCGAGGAGCGCATCGTGATCGGTCACTTGCTGCGGCGCGGCGGCTCCCCCCGCTCGAAGAGCCAGTTCTCCACCTTACCCAGGCCGCCCAGGGCGCCCAGCTCCTCGCCGTTCACGGTGAAGTGAGTGGCGCCGGCGTTGCCGGTGCGCACCAAGATCGTCTCCTCGGCCGTGAACGTGAGGGATCGGTCAGGGCGCAGGATACGAGCCGTGCTCGGCTCGCCGTCCTCCCAGGCCTGGATGTAGGCCCCGCTGCCGACGGCCGTGACGATCACGACGACGGCTGCGGATCGGACCTCCACGTCGCGCGTCTCGACCGCGTCCGCATGACCGGTCGCAGATGACCTCACGGTGATGGTCCATGAGCCGGGCGCAACCGTGAGGTCACCACTGAAGCGGCCGTCAGTGACGCTGATGTCCAACGGCTCCGTGCCGGCCGGAGCGGCAGACGGCGAAATGCGGGGATCGTCGGGCGTTTCGGGGCCAGCGGGCCGCATCGGCACGCCAGGGATGGTCACGACCGGCCGCCGCTGGGCAGAGATCGCCACACGGCTGCCGGAAGTGGTGCCGGCGACCGTCACCTCGACCTCAGACAGAACCGCCCCACCGGCCGGGCTGCTCAGGGTGAGGCTGATGGCGGGCAGCCCCTGGCTCGACCCCGCTCCAGACGGCGCGGCGGTGGCTGGCACGGGCACGATGGCGATCACGTTCAGCGGCGGAGACGATCGGTCCGTGCCGGGATCGATCCCGGTGATGGTGAACTCGTTCTGACCCTTGGTCACCGGAACGGTGATGGACCAGGTCCCGTCGTCATCAGCGTCCGTGGTGGCATGGAAGTCGGAAGGCCCGGTGATGGTCAAAGTGGCGCCTGGCGCCGTGGTGCCGGCCAGCACGGTGGTCTCCGCGTCGGCATCCAGCTGCCGCACGACAGCCCCCTCGACGGTTACCTCGATACCCTGCGAGAAACGCATGACCTGCATGGCCACGTAGCCCAGAAAGGCGATTACCAGCACGGAAAGCAGCGCGGAGACGAGGATACCGGGCGTGAAGATCAGGCCGCGCCGTGGCGCCGCCAGCGGGCGGGGCGGTGCCACCGAGACCGGTTCGGTGCGCCGCAGCGTGGCGGTCTCCACGCGCCAGCGCTCGAGCATCTCGTTCGCGTCGAGGCCCAGGTAGAGCGCGTAGTTACGCAGGAACCCCTTGGTGTAGACGGCGCCGGGGAGTGCCGCGTAGTCGCCCGCCTCCAGCGCGTCCAGATGCCTGGCGCGGATCTTGGTGTCGCGCTCCGCCCGGTAGATGTCCACGCCCCGGCGCTCGCGTGCGATGCGCAGCATCTCACCCAGCGAAGGGGCCGGCGTGGCGCCGATGATCGCGTCTCGGTCGCGCCCGACCCGTCGCCCGCCGACCCGGAGCTGGTGCCGTGCGGTCATCGGTCTTACGCGCCCTCAGAGGAAGTCCAGGCCGGCCCGTGACATAGCCGATCCCTGGCCCAAGGATACGCGCTTCCCGCCGTAGACTCCCAGAAGGAAAGCACCGGTGCGTGCCGGCAACGGTGCTCCTCTCGAGCGGGTCCCCCTAGAGGTCATCGATGTCCTCCGCACCCCGGATCCAATTGTCGGGCCCGTAGACCTGCCGTGGCACGGCGGGATTCCGCGGATCCTGCGGTCCCACGATACCGAAGCGCTCCAGCTCGTCCATCAGGCGGCTGGCTCGATTGAAACCCACCTTCAGCTTGGTCTGCATCATCGAGGTGCTTGCCTTGCCGGTCTGCATCACGAGCTCCGCGGCGCGCGCGGTGAGCTCATCCTCGGCCATCTTGGCCAGCCAGGCGAACTGGCCCCCTCCGCTGTCCTCATCCTCGGCAGCCGCCAGGAGCTCCGGGTCGTACATGGGTTCGGGCGCCTGCTCCCGCCAGTGCTCCGTCACTGCGCGGACCTCCTCATCGGACACGTAGACGCCCTGAAGCCGGACCGGCCGGGGCAGATCCGCAGGCTGATAGAGCATGTCGCCTCGACCGATGAGATCCTCGGCACCGGGTTGGTCCAGGACCGTGCGAGAGTCCACGTTGGAGGACATCGCGAAGGCGATGCGGCTGGGCACGTTGGCCTTGATGAGACCGGTCACCACGTTCACGCTGGGTCGCTGCGTGGCCAGCACGAGGTGGATGCCCACGGCTCTAGCCTTCTGGGCGATCTTGACCACCGGGTCCTCGACCTTGCGTCCCTCGCGCATGATGAGGTCGGCCAACTCATCGATGACCACCACGATGTAAGGCAGCCGCTCCGCCCTGGCGACGCGGGTGGAGGCGTTGAAAGCCGTGATGTTGCGTTCGCCGCGAGCGGCCAGCTGCTTGTAGCGATCCTCCATCTGGTGGACCGCCCAGTTCAGCGCGGCACGGGCGTGTGTCGCTTCCACGATCACGCTGGTCTTCAGGTGCGGCAAGGCGTCGTAGGGCGCCAGCTCCACGCGCTTGAGGTCTATCAGCACGAACTGGACCTCGTCCGGGCGCGCGCGCATCAGGATGCTGGTGATGAGCGCGTTGACACAGACGCTCTTGCCCGAGCCGGTGGCACCGGCGATCAGCAGGTGCGGCATCTTGGCCAGATCCACGGCGTAGGCCTTGCCCGAGACGTCACGGCCCAGCGCAAAGGTCAGTTTGCCCGTGGCGTTGGCCATGCCGGAGTCCTCGTACAGACTCTTGAACGAGACTATCTCCGCGGAGTGGTTGGGTATCTCGATGCCCACCACGTCGCGACCGGGGATGGGCGCCTCGATGCGGATGCTGCGAGCGGCCAGGGCCATGGCCAGGTCGTCGGCCAGGCCCTCGATGCGCGACAGCTTGACGCGAACGTCCGGCTTGACCTCGTACTGGGTCACCACGGGACCCGTGTTGACGCTCACCACCTGGGCCGGTATCTGGAAGCTGCGCAGCTTCTCCTCGATGATGCGGATGTTGCGGTCGTGGTCCAAGCGCGCCCCGCCGACCTTCGGGGCAACGGCGTCCAGCGAGGCGACGGCCGGCAAGGACCACGGTCGGTCGTGAAGAGGCGTCGGAGCATCTTCGAGCACGGCGGCGGGATCGGCGCCGGCCGTGCCGGCAGTGCGCGCTTGTCCCGCCGTCGCCGCGGGGCTGCCGGAGGCCGTCGCGGTCGATCCGAGGCCAGTCGCTGACCAGACCGTCTGGCTCATGGGAGCCGGGCTGGAGATGGGCGAGGGCAGCTCCTCGGCGAGCGCCGCCGCGCCGGCTCCGCTCTCGCCGGCTGCCGCCTCACCGTGGCCGCGCCGCCCAGGGCGCGCCGCGGCTGGCATCCCGCTGCGCTGGCGAACGGGCTCACCGGCGCTCACCGGGACCGTCTCGACCCCTCGGTCACCACGTATCCGCGGACTCCAGCGAGAGGGCGCCGGCATGGCCGTGTAGATGGCGCGCCCGCCCACCGCCACGGGGCGGACCAGGGCGCGCAACGTCAGGTCGAACATGAGCAGGATACCTCCGACGAGCACACCGATCAGCACCACCGCGGCTCCCGCAGGGCTCACCAGCTCGGACAGCGTGCTGCTCAGCGCCTGACCCACGGCCCCGCCGCCCTGGCGCAGATCGGCCGGAGCCTCGCCCCCGCCGCGCAGCAGGTGGATGAGGCCCTCTCCCCCCAGGAAGACCAGCAGGCCACCGATGACGATCACGCCCCAGCCGTTGCCGACGCGGGGAGCCCGCTCGACGAACGCCCCGGCCACGATCAGCAGGACCGCGAACAGCCAGGCTCCCTGGCCGAAGGCCGGCCTTAGGAACCCCTCGACGAAACGGCTGAGCAGGCCGTCATCGGGCAGCAGCAGCGCGATGACCGTCACTCCCCCAAGCACCAGCAGGACCACGCCGATGAGCGAGCGGACGGTCTGCGGCCCGACGGACAGTCCCGCGCCTCTGGTCGAGCGCGGCGCCGCTTTCCGCCGCGGCGCCCGGCCGGATGTCGCAGAACGGCCGGCGGCCGGCGTACGCCGGGCCTTGGCCACCTTCAGACCTCCACCACGACGGGGAAGACCATGGGGCGGCGCTTGGTCCGCTCGTACAGGTACTGCGACAGACCGTCCTTGATCTGTGCCTTGAGCAGCGTGATCTCGCTGATGTGGTCGCCTGGGTTCTCGATGGAGCGGGCGATGCGGTCGATGGCTCCTTCCAGCATGCGCGGCTCCAAGTCCGCCACGAAGCCACGGGTGACGATCTCCGGCCGTCCGACGAGATTGCCGGTCTGCTTGTCCACGGTGATGACCACCAGGAACATGCCGTCGTTGGCCAGTGCGCGCCGATCGCGCAACACGATGTCGCCCACCTCCCCCACCGAGAGGCCGTCCACGAAGACGTAGCCGGCCTCCACCCGCTGTCCGCGCCGCGCGGAGCCGTCAGGCAGGAACTCGATCGATTGGCCGTTCTCGATGATGAAGATGTTCTCCGGGCTGACGCCGACCTCTGCCGCCAGGCGCCCGTGCTGGACCAGCATCCGAAACTCGCCGTGGATGGGGATGAAGCTCTTGGGTCGCGTCAGGGCCAGCATCAGCTTCAGCTCTTCCTGGCTGGCGTGGCCCGAGACATGGGCACGCTTGATGGTGTGGTAATAGACGTTGGCACCGACCTTGAACAGGTTGTCGATGGTCCGCCCGACCGATTCCTCGTTGCCCGGGATGGGGCTGGCGCTGACGATGACCGTGTCGCCCGGCTGGATCTCCACGAAGCGATGGTCCCGGTTGGCCATCCGAGCCAGACCAGCCATGGGCTCGCCCTGGGCGCCGGTGGTGGCGATGACGAGCTTGTCGTCCGGGATGTCGCGGAGGCGATCCTTGGCGACCAACTGGTCGGAGTCGTACTTCAGGTAGCCCAGGTCGACAGCGATGCGGGTGTTCTGCTCCATGGACCGCCCGATGACGGTGACCTTGCGATCGAAGTCCGCGGCGGCATCGAAGACCTGCTGGATGCGCGCGATGTTGGAGGCGAACGTGGCCACGATGACCCGCCCATCGACGCCCTGCATGATGTCCCGGAAGGCCTC
>JACCQX010000077.1 GCA_013813905.1 Chloroflexota bacterium | reverse complement strand
GGCGGGCTGCACGCCGGATTCGAGAAGATGATCCTGGACGCGGACCTGCTGCAGATGGTCTCTGCCTTCCTCGACCCGATCGCCGTCGATGAGGACACCCTGGGCCTCGACGCCATCCGGGAGGTGGGCCCCGGCGGGCACTTCTTCGGCGCGGCGCATACGCAGGCTCGCTACCGGACCGCCTTCCACAAGCCCATGGTCTCGGACTGGCGCAACTTCGAGTCGTGGCAGGAAGCGGGCAGCCCCGAGGCCACGGCCAAGGCCAGCCAAGTCAGCAAGGAGCTGCTGGCCGCGTACCAGCCCCCGGCCATCGACCCCGCCGTGGAAGAGGAGCTGGCCGCCTTCGTCGAGCGCCGCAAGACGGAGGGCGGCGTGCCGACCGACTTTTGAGCGGGGTCGGGGGAGCAGGGTGAGGTCAGACGCGCGGGTCGTGGTCATCGGCGGGGGAGTCGTCGGCTGTGCCGTGCTTTACCACCTGACCAAGGCGGGCTGGACGGACGTGATGCTCGTGGAGCGCAAGGAGCTGACCTCCGGTTCGACGTGGCACTCGGCGGGCGGGATGCACACCCTCAACGGCGATCCCAACATGTCCAAGCTCCAGCAGTACACCGTGCAGCTCTACGAGGAGATCGAACGGATCTCCGGACAGGATTGCGGCATCCACCTGCCCGGCGGCCTGATGTTGGCCGACACCGAGGTGCGCATGGACTTCCTGCGCATGACGCAGGCGCGCGGCCGCTACCTGGGTATGGACCTGGAGCTCATCACGCCCTCGGAGGCCCAGACGCTCTTCCCGCTGCTGGACCCCAGTTGCTTCGTGGGCGCGCTCTACGATCCCGTCGAGGGTCACGTCGACCCGTCCGGCGTGACCCGTGCCTACGCCATCGCCGCTCGCCTGGCCGGCGCCGAAGTGCACCGCAACACGTGCGTCACAGGGCTGGTCCAGCGGCCGGACGGGACCTGGGACGTCCAGGTCGATGGCGGCGACCCCATCCACGCCGAGCATGTCGTCAATGCCGCCGGACTGTGGGCCCGGGAGGTCGGCCGCATGGTCGGCCTGGAGCTGCCCGTCCTCGCCATGGAGCACATGTACCTTCTCACCGATGACATGCCGGAGGTCGCCGCGAGCCGGGCGGCCAGCGGCAAGGAGATGGCCATGGCCATGGATTTCGGTGGGGAGATCTACATCCGCCAGGAGGGCGGCGGCATGCTCCTGGGCACGTACGAGCAGGCCTGCGTGCCGTGGGCGCCGCGGGAGACGCCCTGGGACTTCGGGGCGCAACTGCTGAAGCCCGACCTGGAGCGCCTGACACCCGAGCTGGAGGTCGCCTTCCGCCACTACCCGGCCATGGCCACGGTGGGCATCAAGCGGGTCATCAACGGCCCCTTCACCTTCTCGCCTGACGGCAACCCGCTGGTGGGCCCCGTCCGCGGGCTGCCCAATTACTGGGTCGCCTGCGCCGTGATGGCCGGCCTGTCGCAGGGTGGCGGCGTGGGTCTGGCCCTGGCCAACTGGATGACCCAGGGCGATCCCGGCATGGACATATGGGGCATGGATGTGGCCCGCTACGGGGACTACGCCACCATCGGCTACACCAACGCCAAGGTCCGCGAGAACTACGCCCGGCGCTTCCGCATCACCTTCCCCAACGAGGAGCTGCCGGCGGGCCGGCCGCTGCACACCACGCCCATCTACGACCGCCTGAGGGCCGCCAATGCGGTGTGGGGTGCCTCGTACGGCCTGGAGCACGCGTTGTGGTTCCAGAAGCCGGGCGTGGAGCCGCGCGAGGAGGTGACCTTCCGCCGCTCCAACGCCTGGCACCAGGTGGCGGGAGAATGTGCCGCCGTGCGGGAGCGCGTGGGCCTCATCGAGACATCCAACTTCGCCAAGTACCACGTGACCGGCTCGGGCGCCGCGGCGTGGCTATCGAGCCTGCTTACGAACAGACTGCCCAAGGTGGGCCGCATCACCCTGACCGCGATGCTCAACCCTCAGGGAAGGATCCTGGGCGAGTTCACCGTCGCCCGCGCCGGCGAGGAGGAGTTCTTCCTCTTCGGCTCGCAGGCCGCCGAGAGCCATCACAGCCGCTGGTTCCTGGCGCACCTGCCCAGGGACGGCTCCGTGTCCTTACGCGTGATTGGGCTAGGCATGGTGGGTCTGTCGCTGGCTGGGCCGCGCGCTCGCGACGTGCTCCAGAGCGTCACAGACACGGACCTCGCCACGGCCTCACTGCGCTTCATGGACTTCCGCTCGATCGACGTCGGCATGATCCCCGCCCGCCTCGGCCGGCTGAGCTACACCGGGGACCTGGGCTATGAGCTGTGGATCGCGCCCGAGTACCAGCGCGCCCTGTTCGATCTGCTGATGGATGCTGGTGCGGAGGCCGGGCTACGCCTCTTCGGCTTGCGCGCCCTGATGTCGCTCCGCCTGGAGAAGGGTTACGGCACCTGGTTCCGCGAGTACCGGCCCATCTACACCGCGCTGGAGGCGGGACTGACGAGCTACATCAAGCTCGACCATGAGTTCGTGGGCCGTGAAGCGCACGAAGCGGAGCTGGCGGCCGGGTCGGCCCGGCGGCTGGTCACCCTGGTCGTCGAACCAGACCCTGACGACCCCGCGGACGCCATCGGCGATGAGCCCATCTGGCACGACGGCAAGGTCGTCGGCTGGGTCACCTCGGGTGGCTACGCCCACCACAGCAAGGCCTCGGTGGCGCTCGGCTATGTCCCGACCGAGCTGGCCGGAGCCGTTGGCCAGGGCGACTTCGAGATCGAGATCATCGGCCGGCGGCGCCCGGCTCGCCTGCAGCTGACGCCCCTCTTCGATCCCGAAGGGCGGCGGATGCGCGAATGAGCAAGGCCGGAAGAACGGGCCGGTGAGCGAGGCCGTCGGGAGCGTCGGAGCCGGTCGCATGGTGGTCGACGGTCGCCCGATGGCATACCAAGCCGGCGATACGGTGGCCGTGGCGGTGCTGCGCGCTGGCGAGCATCCCCATCACGGCGGCACCATCTGCCTGGCCGGGGACTGCGGCAACTGCGTGGCCCAGGTCGACGGCGTCGGCTGGGTGCGGACCTGCCAGAGACCGTGCCGGCCGGGGCTGGTGATGCAGCGGCACCCGGCGTCCGGCGCGCCGCCGCTGCCGGTCGCTGGCCAGAGCGATGTCACGAGCTCGCCGCCTGCGCGGCACATCCCGGTCCTGCGCCGCGAGGCGGAGGTCGTGGTCATCGGCGCCGGCGAGAGCGGGACCGCCGCCGCGGAGGCCGCCCGGCGAGAGGGAAAGAGCGTCACCGTGCTGGAGGCCCGTGACGGGCTGGAGGCCGTGGCCATCTACGCCGGTCCGACCGTCATCGTCCGGGCCCCCGACGGCATGCTCCACATCAACGCTGGGGAAGTGATCGTGGCGACGGGTGCGGCGGAGATCCAGCCGGTCTGTCCAGGAAACGCGCTGAGGGGCTTGGTCACGGCTCGCGCCGCGCAGCAGCTTCACGCGGCGGGCGTCGATCTGGGCGTGGCGGTGGCCATCGGGACACCACCGGAGTCTGTGCCCTGCGCGCCCCTGAGCGGACGCCTGGTGCGGATCGAGAGCGAGGACGAGGCCCGCGTGTCGGCCGTCGTGACCGTGGAAGACGGGGAAGGCGAGCGGACGACCGCCTGCGACACGGTGATCCTGGGACTGGGGCGCGCCGCGCGTGACGTCCTCTCGCGCATGACCGATGAACCGTCGGTGAGCGTGGTGGGTCCGGCCGCGGAGAGCTTCCCCTTGCCGCCCGCGCCGACCGCGGGCACCGTCTGTCCCTGCTCGCGGGTGCAGGTGGACGACCTGTCGAGTG